>JAVVFE010000127.1:0-8060 GCA_032251175.1 Thermohalobaculum sp. | reverse complement strand
CCTGCCGTCCCCCCGTCTGCCCGGCACCGGGGGCGTCCGCCGCCCCCACCCCTGACGCGAGGCGTGCGTGGATTTCGGACCCTATCTCCTGCTCGCCTCGCTCGAGGGCGCGGTCGGTGCCGCGGTGCTGGCGCTGACCGCGCTGGGCCTGTCGCTCGTGTTCGGCGTCATGCGCATCGTCAATGTCGCGCATGGCGAGTTCTACATGCTGGGCGCGGTGCTGGCGTGGTGGGTGACCTCGATGATCGGCGGGCACCCCGCGCTCGGCTTCGTCGCCGCGATGGTGGTGGCGCCGCTGATCGTGGGCCTCATTGCCGCGGCGGCCGAGCGGCTGGTGCTCAGGCGCCTGAACTACGACCCCGAGGCCACCATCGTCGCGACCATCGGCTTGCTCTATGTCCTCCAGCAGCTTGCGCTTTCGACCTATGGCGCCGATGCGCGGCCGGTGCCCGCGCCCATCGACTTTCGCATCCAGTTCCCGTGGTTCGGCTATTCGGGCTACAAGCTCTGCGTGATCGCCGCCTCGGCCCTCACGATGCTGGGGGTCTGGCTGGTGCTGACCCGCACCCGCATCGGCCTGATGATGCGCGCGACCCAGTATGACCCCGAGACCGCGCGCGCCTTCGCCATCCCCGTCGACCGGGTCTATGCCGGCGTCTTTGCCGCGGGCGCCATGCTGGCGGCGCTGGGCGCGGTGCTGATCGTGCCGATCCAGCAGGCGCACTACCTGATGGGCCACGACCCCCTGCTGCTCAGCTTCATCGTCGTCATCATCGGGGGCCTGGGCAGCCTGCGCGGCACGGTGCTGGCCGCCGTGATCATCGGCATGAGCGACGGCATCATCTCGGTGTTCTTCTCGCCCACGCTCGCCAAGATCCTCGCGACGCTGCTGGTCGCCTTCGTGCTGGTCTGGCGGCCCACTGGTCTGTTCGGGGCGCGCGCGGCATGAGCCGGGCTGTGGGGCTGCACCTCGGGCTGCTCGCGGCGCTCGCGGCCGCGCAGTTCCTGCTGCCGGAATACCACCACGGCAATCTCGCCCGCATCATGGTGCTCGCGGCCTTCGCCAGCGCCTACAACATCACCTTCGGCTATGCCGGGATGCTGAGCCTTGGGCACGCGATGTTCTTCGGCGCGGGGCTCTACGCCGCTGGGCTCGCGGCCGAGTTCGGCGGGACCGCGGCGCCGCTGGGGTTGGGCTTAGGTGTGCTCGCGGGCGCCATCGTCGCCACGGTGGTCGGCCTTCTGGCGCTCCGCACCACCGGCGTGAGCTTCATGATCGTGACACTGATGTTCGCGCAGGCGGGGTTCCTCACGGTGCTCTATTTCGGCGAGTTCACCCGCGGGGACGAGGGCTTCGTGCTTTCCCCGGCCGCGCGCACGGTGCTGGGGGTGAGCCTCGCCGAGCCTGCCATGCGCTACTGGGCGGCGCTCGGCGTCTTCGGCGCGGTGATGCTGGGCTCGCTTTGGCTGGCGCGCTCGGCCTTCGGGCGGGTGCTGGCCGCGATCCGCGAGAACGAGGAGCGCACGCGGATGCTGGGCTACGACGTGTTCCGCGCCAAGCTGATGGCGCTCGCGGTGTCGGGCGCCATGGCGGGGGCGGCGGGGGCGGCCTACGCGCTGCTGTTCGGCTATGTCGGCGCGACCTTCGCGTCGATCCAGTATTCCATCCTGCCGCTGCTATGGGTGCTGATGGGGGGCGCCGCGACCGTGCTGGGGCCGTTCCTCGGCACGCTTTTGATGTTCTATCTCATCGACATCTCGTCGGGCTTCACCACGGCGCACATGATGATCGTGGGTTTCGCACTGATCGGGCTGATCCTGTTCTTCCCCAAGGGCATCCTCGGCACCCTTCGCGAAAGGCTCGCGCCATGGCTGCCGTGACCTTGTTGGAGACCCACGGCCTCACCCGCCGCTTCGGCGGGCTGACGGCGGTCGATGGCGTCGAGTTCCGCCTTCAGGAGGGCGAGATCCGGGCGCTGATCGGCCCGAACGGCGCCGGCAAGACCACCTTCGTGAGCCTCATCTCGGGCCGCATCCGCCCCACGGCGGGCCGCGTGCTCTTCGCGGGCGAGGATGTCACGCGCCTGCCTGCGCACGCCCGCGTCATGCGCGGCATCGCCTACACCTTCCAGATCACTTCGGTCTTCGCGCGCATGACGCTGATCGACAATGTCCGCCTTGCCGTGCAGCGGCGGATGATGCGCGGCTGGCGCGGGCCCGATGCGGCGGCGCTCGACGCCGAGGCGATGGCGGTGCTCGACCGGGTCGGCCTCGCCGGGCGCGCGACCGAGACGGCGGGGAACCTCAGCTACGGCCACCAGCGCCTGCTCGAGGTCGCCATGGGCCTCGGCCTGCATCCGCGCCTCCTGATCCTCGACGAGCCGACGCAAGGGCTGTCGGATGCCGAGATCGCGAGCTTCACTGCGCTGGTGCGCGAGATCGCGCGTGATGCCACGGTGCTGCTGATCGAGCACAACATGGGCGTGGTGATGGACCTTGCGGACCGCATCACGGTGATGGAGCGCGGCCAGATCCTCGCGGAAGGCCCGCCCGAGGCGATCCGCGCGAACAGCGAAGTCCAGCGCGCCTATCTGGGAGGCTGAGATGGGGACGCCGCAACGCCGCGCACCCTGCCCCGAATGCCCGCGCCATGCTTCTGCGCGCCGCCGCCCGCCGCGGGCCCCGGGCTTGACCCGGGGCCTCCTTGAGTGCGACCCGCCGCGCGCCCTCGTGGCGTGGCAGCGCGAGGTGGTCCCGGCTCGGGGGCCGGGACCTGTCCGACCGCCGGCGCATCGCCACGGTGCGGGGGAGTGACGCCATGACCGCGATGCTGAAGGTCGACGACCTCGACGCCTTCTACGGGCGGGTGCAGGTGCTGCACGGCCTTTCGCTCGAGGTGGCGCGGGGCGAGATCCTGTGCCTGCTGGGGCGCAACGGCGCCGGCAAGACCACCGCGCTCAAGGCGATCATGGGCCTCGTGCCGCCGCGCGCGGGGGCGGTGCTGCTCGACGGCGTCGACATCTCGCTGCTGCGGGCCGAGGACATCGCCAGGGAGGGGATCGGCTACGTCCCACAGGGCCGGCGCCTGTTCGCGGACCTGACCGTGGCCGAGAACCTCGAGATCGGGCTGATGGCGCGCAACGCCCCGCGCGCCGTGCGCGAGCGCGTGCTCGACCTCTTTCCGGTGCTGGCCGAGCGCCTGAACCAGCGATCTGGCACGCTCTCGGGCGGCGAGCAGCAGATGCTCGCGATCGGCCGGGCGCTGTGCCTCGAGCCCGCGGTGCTCATGCTCGACGAGCCGACCGAGGGGCTGATGCCCGCCATGATCCAGCGCATCCGCGAGGTGGTGCTGCGGCTGCGCGCCGAGGGCGTCGCGATCCTGCTGGTCGAACAGCGGGTCGAGGCGGTGCTGCCGGTGGCCGACCGCGTGCTGTTCATCGAGAACGGGCGAAGCCGCGACTGCGTGCGCGCGGCCGACCTCGGCGCCGACCACGCGCTGCTGCACCGCTATGTCGGCGTCGGCGCCTGAGCGGGTCCGTCGCGCGCGACCCCCTTGCATTGCCCCCGCCCGGCGGGATTGAATGTCACGCGAGACGCGCGCGCTCCGCCCGGGGCCTCCACGCGGCGGTCCGAAGGAAATATGACCATGGCAAGCGACACGGCGCGCCCGGTGCCGGGCGGGGGCAGGCAGTTCGTCGGGCTGTTCACGCCCAAACTCGTCTCCGTGCTGTCCGAGGGGTACGACCTTCGCTGCCTGCGCACCGACGCGATCGCCGGGCTGACCGTCGCCATCGTGGCGCTGCCGCTGTCGATGGCCATCGCCATCGCCTCGGGCGCGACGCCGGCGATGGGGCTCTACACCGCCATCATCGGCGGCTTCCTCGTCTCGGCGCTGGGTGGTAGCCGCTACCAGATCGGCGGGCCGGCGGGCGCCTTCATCGTGCTGGTGGCCGCGACCGTGACGCGCCACGGCATCGACGGGCTGATCCTCGCGACCTTCCTGTCCGGCCTGATCCTGCTCGCCACCGGCTTCCTGCGCTTCGGCACCTACATCAAGTTCATCCCCTACCCGGTGACGGTGGGCTTCACCGCCGGGATTGGGGCGATCATCTTCGCCAGCCAGATCTCGGGGCTGCTGGGCCTCACGCTCGAGGGTCCCGAGCCGGGGCCGCTGGTCGAAAAGCTCCCCGCGCTCTGGGCCGCCCTGCCCAGCGCGACACCCGCGGCGGTGGCGCTGGCGGCGGTCACGGCGGGGCTGATCCTGGCGGTCAGGCGCATCAACTCGCGCCTGCCGGGGATGCTGGTCGCGGTCACCGCGGCGGGGGCGGCAACGGCGCTTCTGGGCCTGCCGGTCGAAACCATCGGCTCGCGCTTCGGCGGCATCCCCGCGGGCCTGCCGGTGCCGACGCTGCCGGACTTCTCGCTCGCGAAGATCGAGGCGGTGCTGCCCGACGCCATCGCCTTCGCGCTGCTGGGCGCCATCGAGTCGCTCCTGTCGGCGGTGGTGGCCGATGGCATGTCCGGTCGGCGCCACCGCTCGAACTGCGAATTGGTGGCGCAAGGCGCGGCCAACATGGGGGCTGCGCTGTTCGGCGGGTTCTGCGTGACCGGCACCATCGCGCGCACCGCCACCAATGTGCGCGCGGGCGCGCACGGGCCGGTCGCCGGGATGCTGCATTCGGTCTTCCTGCTCGGCTTCATGCTGGTGGCGGCGCCGCTTGCCGCCTACATCCCGCTCGCGGCACTCGCCGCGGTGCTGGCGGTGGTCTCGTGGCAGATGATCGAGCGCCACGCCATCGCGATCCTGCTGCGCGCCTCGCGGGGCGACGCGCTGGTGCTGTCGGTGACCTTCCTGCTGACGGTGTTCCGGGACCTCACCGAGGCCATTGTCGTGGGTTTCGCGCTCGGCTCGGTGATCTTCATCCACCGCATGTCCGGCTCGGCCGTGGTCGAGGCCGACCTGCCGCTGGTGCCCGAGGACCGGACCGACGACAGCTATGCCCGCCGCGGCCTGCCCGAGGTGCCGGGCGCGGTCATCTACAAGGTGCGCGGCGTGCTGTTCTTTGGCGCGGCCTCGGCCATCGAGGGCGTGCTCGACCGCATCGGCAGCCAGCACAAGGCCATGATCCTCGACATGGCGCAGGTGCCCTTCCTCGATTCGACCGGGGCGAACACCATCGGCGGGCTGGTCGCCAAGGCCGCGCGCCAGGGCATCCGCATCGCCATCAGCAGCCCGCCTCACACCGTGCGGCGGGAACTCGCGGCGCATGGCATCAAGACCCCGGCGGTGATCGTCGCCCCCTCGATCCAGACCGCCATCGACGCGCTCGAGGCCGAGGGCGTCATCGCGCCGCCCGTGCCTGCCTGACCGCGCCCGCCTGACCGTGTCCGCCTTACCGCGTGCGCAGCCCCGCCCGGAGGCCGGCCGCGCCGGGGCATCGAGCCCCGTCGCGCCCGGCGCCGGCGTCGCCGTCGCCCGCGCCCCGCGCCGGCGTGCGGGCGTCAACGCTCGCCGCGGTGGTCCTTGGTCCCGAACAGCCGGTCGCCCGCGTCGCCGAGGCCGGGGACGATGTATTTGTGATCGTCCAGCCGCTCGTCCATCGCCGCCGCATAGACCGGCACGTCCGGATGCGCCGCGGCGAAGGCCGCAGCCCCCTCGGGGGCGCAGACCAGCGCGAGAAAGCGGATGTCGCGGGCGCCCGCCGCCTTGACCTTGCGCACCGCCTCGATCGCCGAGCCCGCGGTCGCCAGCATCGGATCGACCAGCACGGTCACGCGGTGGCCCAGGTCGTCGGGCAGCTTCATCAGGTATTCGACCGGCAGCTTTGTCACCGGGTCGCGGTAGAGCCCGATATGCCCGACCCGCGCCGCCGGGACGAGGTCGAGCAGCCCCTGCAACAGCCCGTCGCCCGCCCGCAGCACCGACACGAAGCACAGCTTCTTGCCCCGCAGCCGGGGCGCCATCATGCGGGTGAGCGGCGTCTCGATCTCGACATGCTCGACCGGCAGGTCGCGCAGCGTCTCGTAGGCCAGCAGCAGGCTGATCTCGCGCAGCAGCAGCCGGAAACTCGCGGTCGAGGTGTCCTTGTCGCGCATCAGCGTGAGCTTGTGCAGCACAAGCGGATGCTCGACGATGGTGAAACTGGGGGGGATCGTGCTCATGGTGCTCTCCGCGCTCTCGGTCGTCAGGGCAATAGCACCTTGTTCCGCTTGTGGTCCAATCCATTGGCCGCGGACCTCGAAAGCAACCCGCGGGCTCTCGACAAATGCGGACCAGGTCGGTGACGAAGTCATCGTCGACAGCGCAGTCGCCGTCAGCGCAAAAAGGCCCGCCCCTGCGTCGCCCAATCGCGATCCGGCAGATAGAGGACGGACTGACTGGCGGCTAGTCTGCCGGCAGCTTCTTCGGAGCCGCCGCGGTGACCGTAACGGTCGACAGGTAGAAGAACGCACAGAAGTTTTCGCTCGAACCCCACACATCCGGATCAATCACATCCCATGGTGTCGCAAATGCACAGGCGCGCTCTCCTCGTGCTACGGCGGCAAGGTCCTCGGCATAGAGGTTGCGGGTTTGCGCCCAGATCACAGTGTCGGCGCCCTGCCATGGCGCCTCGCGCCTTGCCGCAACAAGGCCTGCCGGCGTGATCAGACTTGCCGTGCCATCGCCGTCGACAAGCCATTGCGAAATTCGGTCGCCGAAGCCGTAGCGAAGTGGAAAATACGCGGCACCCCAAGGACCACGTCCGTCATGCACCACCGCGATCATGCCTGACGCAGCAGCGATCTTTGCTGCCAACCATTCGCTCGGGCCATGCGAATAAAGCGCTCCATGGCGCAACAGTTGCGTCGTGCCGACGAGATTGCCGGCAACAAGCGCGGCCCCCGCTATCCGGCAGGCCGCCAGGCTGATACGCCCCCGGTTGGTTCCAGATGCTGACGCCAGCAACAGGATGGCGGGCGGCACCATCCAGATGTTGTAGCTGGGGGCGAATGGATCAAATCTCGAGACCGTCAGGCTCGCTGCTGCGATGATGAAGCCCCCAACGACCAGAACCATCGCAAGCATTGCTGCCGGAGAGGCGGCAAGGCTATCCAGGCGGGTTGCGCTCGACGCCCGATGACCGGCAGCGCCGACCAGCGCGAGCACTGCGAGAGTGCCAACCGATCCGAGCACAACCAAACGCGTGGCCGGGACAGACGCAAGGACAGGATGCGCAAAGACGCGGTAGGCGAGCCGGGCTGCGCCGACCGCCAACTCCCTGCCGGCGCCCGCCAACTCTGCTTGTCGGGTCAATTCAGTGCGCGCAATACTGACGGGTTCTCCAACGTCGAAAGCGGCAAGCACAAAAGGCGCCAATCCGAGACACCCAGCCGCGAAGACGACGATCGCCACGATCGCCGGCCTCGAGTCTCGACCCGCAACACGGTCAGTAAACACGACCGCGCTCCACATCGCTCCGGCCATCACGAGGTCAAAAAAGTGTGTATAGCTGGCAATCAGGAGCAAGGCAGCGAGCGCGGTTAACCATTTATGTCGCTGTGTTGCCGAACCGGCGGATTGAAGCCTGAGCAAAGCGTAGACCACCTACGCGGATGCAGCGAAAAAGACCGGATAAGCGCGAATCTCAACCGCCGTGGTGACGAGATTCGCCGAGAAAGCAGCGACAGCCAGCGCAAAAAGGCCGGTTCACGCACCGCCCAAACGCGATCCGGCAAGATAGAGGGCGGGCAAACCAGTCGCGAGTGCGACAATCCCAAACCATCGCATCGCACTCTCACTGAGACCGGCGACACCCGACCACGCTGCCCCAAGCACGTAACTCCCCGGCGGCATCCGGTCGGGCGGTACGCCCAGTTGCATGTTGGAGCCGCCGGCGAGCCACCGCATGCGCTCAATAAAATCGAGCGAAAGGCCAGTCATCTGAGTCGTTTCGTCGACCCAAAGCGATTGCACACCGGCAAAGCGCGCCGCCGCCGCAAGGTGGATCGCGCCGATTGCCACCGCCAGAAGGATCGGCAACCAGCCGGGGGTCGGGCGCGCGGGTCTCATTCTTCCCTGA
>JAVVFE010000126.1:0-8087 GCA_032251175.1 Thermohalobaculum sp. | reverse complement strand
GCGACATCCGCATCGGCGGCGACGTGAAGGGTGGCGGCGACCTGCGGCAGGCGCGCGTCACCGTGGTCGAGGACGGCGCCGAGATCCGGGCCGACGCGATCACCGCAGGCGATGGCGGCACCGCCGTGATCTGGTCGCAGAGCGCCACCGGATTCTTCGGCGCCCTCAGCGTGCGCGGCGGCGCCGAGGGCGGCGACGGCGGCTTCGCCGAAATCTCGGGCGGCTATCTGAAGATCGAGGGCAGCGTCGATCTCGCGGCCCCGAACGGCGCGGCGGGCGAATTGCTGCTCGACCCCGATGTGATTGTCGTCAGCGCGTCGGGGACGGTCACCCAGGGCGCGCCGGGCTTCGACATCCTGTTCGACGATCCCGACCTCGACCTCGACGGCCAGACCACGACGATCACGCCCGATTTCATCACCAGCGTGAACGGCACGCTCACGCTTCAGGCGGCGAGCGAGGTCAATATCTTCGACGACGTCGACAACACCTCGACCGGCAACACCCTGGCCCTGACGATCGAAGCGGGGCGCGAGATCTCGATTTTCGGCGACCTGATCATCAATGGGTCTCTCACGCTCGATTCCGGCGCCGAGTTCGGCGTGCCGGTGACCCCCGGCTACACCAACGGGATCGTTGTCGGCTATGCGACGGTCAGCGCGACCGGCGACCTCACGATGCGCACCGGCGCGGGCCAAGGCATCGTCGTCGACTATTTCGGCCACATCAGCGCCGGCGGGCTGCTTGATTTTCAGATGGCGCCGGACGGCATACTGTTCATGAACTATGGATCGAGCCTCTCCTCGGGCGCCGGTCTCGTGCTGCCGCAGATGGAGATCGGCGGCTATGTGAGCATCAACGTCTCCGGCGGCAACCTGACGCAGGAGGCCGGCACCTCGATCCGCGAGGGTTACAGCGAGGGCAGCTATTACGCCATTCTTGCAGTGGATGCCGGCAGCAACGACATCATCCTTTCCGCGACCGAGAACAATTTCTCGGAGTTCCGCGCGACCGGCGGGAACATCGTTCTCGAGCACACCAACGAGGGCTCGAACACGCCCGACCTCACGATCCGCGGCCTGTTCGCGAGCGGCGATGTCGACATCCGGACCGACGGTCCGCTCTACTTCGCCGATGTCGATTTCTCGGTATTCGGCGACCGCGATATCGACGTGCTGGGAAATGCCACGTTCGACGCGGGCGGCAACATCACCGCGGGCTACGATGCCTCGATCTCGGTCGCGGGCGACACCACCTTCCGTGCGGCCGACGATCAGGGCGACGCCGACCCGTTCAATGACACGTTCTCGGACGTCCTGCTGCGCAATGCCGACAACAGCTTCGGCGGCGTCCTGCGGATCGTCGGCGGCACGGTCGAATTCATGGCCGGATCGTCGCTGACGGTCGAGGACAGCTACGCGCAGACCGAGTTCGAGGTCGAATCTCGCACTGGCGACCTCACCGTCTCGCGCCTGTTCGTCGGCGCCTTCGACGCGGGGGCCAGCGGTCCGGGCGGCGTCGCCGTGGGCGGCCCCGGCACCGCCACCCTGCTTGCCGGCGAGGGCAGCGTCACCGCGACCGACATCTTTGCCGACGACCTGCTGATCGGCGGGCCGCGCGCCGAGGTGGGCTTCGCCGAGGTCGGCGGCGACGTCACCCTCGACCGCTTCGACGCGCGGGTGCTGACCGTCTACGGCACCGCGCCGGGCGGCAGCGTGACGCTGTCGAACGGCTCGACCGACACGCTCACCTTCTCGGGCGGCTATTCCTACTATTCTGGCCAGCAGCCATTCGCGACCGACAATCTGACGCTGACCAGCCTCGACATCATCGGCGCCGATCCGCTCACCTTCGCGGAAGGCTCGATCCGCGACGGCGGCACGCTCACGCTGAATGGCGTGCGCAGTTCCGACCTCACAGCCGATGTTCCGAACCTCGCGCTCGGCTTCGTCGATATGGTTGGCTTCACCGTGAACGTGCCGGGCGACATCACCAAGCTGCCCAACAGCGCCCTCGACGCGGGCATGGGCGGCACCCTGACCATCGCCGCGCCGTCGCTGCCGGCCGATGGCGGCGGCGCCGGCATCCTCGCCGACCGCGAGGTGAACACCGGCGACCCCTTCACCTATCTCGCGCGCATCAGGTTCGCCGAGATGAACCTCGACCTCGCCTCGGCCGGCAACATCCTGCTGACCAGCGGGATCACCAGCGGCGGTGTCGTCCACAACGATTTCGAGCGCAGCCCCCTGATCGGCGCGGTCGAGACGCTGGCGCTCGAGGATGCCAACGACCTGTACGTCATCACCGACTACAACGGGCTCAGCGATGGGCCGGTGGGCGATGTGCTGCTGCGGGCAAACTCGGACGGCGTGGGTGCGGACGGCAAGCTCAACCTGTTCCTCAACTACAACAGCACCTTCAACACCGCGACGCTGATCGGCGACGGAATCTTCATCGACTCGTTCGACTATGGCCAGCTCGGAACGATCCAGATGGTCGGCAGCTATGCCAACCTTCAGATGCAGGGCGCGGTCGACATCCGCAACAGCCGTCTGTCCGAGTATCTTTTCGTGCGGCGCAACAGCGGCGGATACGAAGGGATCAGCATCACCGACAGCTCGATCGGCAGCTACGCGCTGCTGCGCATGTCGGCGCTGCAACAACCCGCGTTCCAGCCCCAGGCCGCATTCGCGCCCCTCGCCCTGCCCGCCGGCGACAACATCGAACTGACCCGAGTGGCCATCGGCGGCGACCTGATCATCCAGGGCACCGAGAACATCGGGCTGACCGACGTGCAGGTCGGCGGCGACGGCGACCTGCGCGCGCAGAACATCTTCCTGGAACGCACCGCCTTCGCCGGCGGCCTCGACACCCGGACCCAGGGCGCCTTGGGGCCGCTCGAGCTGCTCCAGATGCTCGACACCTCGATCGGCGGCGATCTCGACGCGAACGCGCTCGACATCATCGCGGCCGACCGGCTGCGGGTCGGCGGTGCCGCGACGCTCGAGGCAGACACCTCGATCGAACTCGTGAACTTCGTGATCGACGGACCCGCCAGCCTCACGGCGCCCCAGGTCACGCTGACCAGCGGCGATTTCGGAGCCGGGCTGACCCTGGCCGACGGCACGCAGCTTGCGATGACCGACATCAGCCTGACCGGCGATCTCGACACCGGGCTGACCACGTCGCTCGCCTTGTCGCGGGTGCTGGTGGTGGGCGCGCTCACCGCGTCCTCGACCGGCGGGCTCACGATCGACAACCTCTCGACCACCGCGGGCGCGAGCTTTGCCGGCACGAGCTACGACCTCGCCTTCATCGACATCAACGGCGCCGCGACCTTCGCGGATGGCGGCGGCATCACGCTGTCGGACGCGGTGTTCCGCGGGCCGCTCGACCTCGGCACGCAGGGCACCATCAGCGGCGAGCGCCTGTTCGTGGGCGGCGCGCTGACGGGGGCCAGCGGCGGCAGCATCGCGCTCAGCGACCTTCAGGCCGGCACCACGACGCTGTCGGCGGGCGATAGCCTCGCGCTCACCCGCTTTGCGGTCGGGGATGCGACGCTGGGCGCCAACGGCTCCCTCTCGCTCAGCGACGGGCGGGCGGGGGTCCTGACGACCGGCACCTCGGCGCCGTCGGATCTCAGCATCAGCAACCTGGGCGCGACCTCGGTCGACGTGCAGGCATCGGGGGATGTGACGCTGTCGGGCGTGCAGACCACGGGCCTGCTCGGTGCCACCTCGCTGGGCGGCGACATCTTCTTTGCCGAACTCAGCGCCGGGACGCTGGACCTCGTGGCGCTCGAAGGCGGGATCTTCCCGTTCAGCGGTCTGGGCCTCGCGGACTTCACCATCCTGGGCGCGGGCGCGCTGACCCTGCCGGGCCCGATCGCGGCCCTCGCTGACATCGAAGGCCCCGGCGCCGGGCAAAGCGTCGTGATCGGCACTGATCTCTCGGGCCTTCTGGGCGACGCGCCCGGCACCTCGATCACCGCGGTGGTCAATCCGGTGGCCGGCAAGACCGGCGATCCGGCGCTGCCCGCGCTGGGCGAGCGCCCCGCCCTGCCGGACGTCACCTTCTTCGCGCAGGGCTCCGACAGCGGCTGCACGCTCGCGACGGTGGAGGAGTGCACCCCCACCGAGATCCTGGTGCTGATCGGCCCGATCATCGGCGACATCATGGGCAACGACGTGCTCGACGACGAAGTGCGCCTGGTGCTGCCCTATTTTGCGCTCGAGAAACCGCTGTTCGACCTGCCCGCGATCGACTTCGCGACGCTGTTCTCGGCCACCGGCAACGAGAATCTGTGGCAGCGCGGCGCCCAGGGCGCCGAGGAGGAAGTCACCCAATGACCCGCGCGATCCGTTTCCGGCGTCTTGGCGCGCTCGCCGCGGCCGGCGTGACGCTGGTGCTCGCAAGCTGCGCGATCGACCAGCAGGGCCAGGTGGTCCAAGGCACGTCCGAGCTGTGCGCCGAGATCGAGGGCCGCGCGAACGAGGCGTTCCGCCGCAACTTCCTCACCGAATACGACCGGGCCGAGCGCGCCTGGACCGACATCCTCGCGCTCTACGACCAGCGCGCGGACGAGGTGGCGGCCTGCCCCGACATCCCGCCCCGTTCGATCGTGCTGGCCAATCTGGGACTGGTCTATTCCAACCAGCGCAACTTCACCGCCGCCATCGGCATGCTGGACGCGAGTGCTGCGACCGGCGGCGAGGCGGTGGCCTCGCGCACCAAGATCTACCGCGCGCTGCACGACCTCAACCGCTCGGCGGTGGGGGCGGGCACGCTCGAGCAGGCCGAGCTTGCCTCGGTCTCGGCGGGCGAGAGCCAGGGTCTCGCGATGCTCGAGCGCGACCTCAGTTCGTCGGTGCTCCAGCTCTCGCGTGAGGCCCAGCGCCAGTTGATCGAGGAATCGGTCAACCTCGCGGCGCTGTCGTTCGCCTACATGGCGCGCGGGCGCAACGACAATGCGATGGTCGCGATCGAGGCGGCGCTGGCGCGCGTCGCCCCCATCGACGGCGCAGCCTCGAGCTATGTGCCGCGCTTCCTGGTGACCAAGGCCGAGGTGCAGCTTGCCCGCGGTGAGACCGACGCCGCCCTGTCCACCGTGCGCGAGGCGATCCGCGCCTATGGTGCGGATATGCGCCGCTCGGCCCTGATGGCCCGTGCCGAGGTGGTGCAGGGCCGCATCCTCGCCGCCATGGGGCGCGACAACGACGCGCTCGATGCCTTCAAGCGCGGCTTCGACATTCTCAAGGGCGTGCCGGTCCGCATCTCGTATGACCTGCTCTGGCCCTATGTCGAACTGGTCCAGAAGGTGATTGCCGCCACGCCGGCCCGCCGGGCCGAACTGACCGGCGACCTGTTCCGCGCGGCCCAGGTGGTGCGCAGCCAGACCACGGCGTCCTCGGTCTCGCTGGCTGCGGCAAGCCTCGCCGAAGGCACCAGCGCGATCGCCGAAGCCGTACGCGAGCTGAACCGCGCCTCGGAGGAGCTGGCGCTCGTCGTCGCCCAGAAGCTGATGGTCGAGGGCCGCGGTGCGCTGTCGAGCCCCGGCCTGGTGGGCGAGGTCACCCGCCGCTTCGAGATCGCCAACGACCGCGAGCATGCGGCGCTCGAGCGCGTGCTCGCGCTCGACCCCGACTATCTGGAAAGGATCAGCGGCTCGGCCTCGATCGCAGCACTCCAGGGCGCGCTCGAGGGCGACGAGGCCTATGTCCAGATCGTGCTGGGCGAACCCGAGAGCCTGGTCTTCGTGATCCGCAAGGACGTGGTGCGGATGTATACCGTCGCGCAGCTCAGCGCGGCCGACACCACGGCGATCGTGGCCGAACTGCGCGATATCCTGCGCACCCAGTTCATCTATGCCCCGAACCAGTCCTACCGCATCTACCAGGCTTTCATCGAGCCGGCCGAGGCCGAGCTTGCCGGCGCCAGCAAGCTGATCTTCTCGCTGTCGGACGCGCTGACGGCGCTGCCGATGGAAATCCTCGCGACCCGCCAGAGCCAGATCTCCGATCTCGAGCGGCTCGAGGATTTCACCGATGTCGCCTGGCTCGGCGCTGCCTACGATGTCAGCTATGTGCCTGCGCCGCGCAACCTGATCGACCTGCGCGCCGCCCCCCGCCACGACGCGCCGCGCCGGATCGTGGCGTTCGGCGATTTCCAGCCCGGCGCCGACGTGCAGGAGATCCTCGCGCAGTCCTTCCTGCCCGAGGAATGCCTGGGGATCGCCCAGGCCATCGCCCAGCTTCCCGCGCTCGCCGGCACCCGCGCCGAGGTCGCCACCGTCGGCGCGATCTTCGGCGCCGAGGCGAGCGAACTGATCGAAGGGGCCGACTTCACCGAGACCCGGATCGCCGAAGAATCGGCCGCCGGCACGCTCAGGGATTTCAGCGTCCTGCACTTCGCCACCCACGGCATCCTGCCGATGGGCGACTGCATCCGCCGCCCGGCCCTGTCGGTCTCGGCCAAGGACGTGCCGGGCAGCGACGGGCTCCTGACCGATGTCGAGATCCGGCGCCTCTCGCTCGATGCCGATCTGGTCGTGCTGTCGGCCTGCGACACCGCGGGCTCGGCGGGCGGCGAGTTCAACGCCGCCGGCGGCGAGGCGCTCTCGGGGCTCGCCCGCGCCTTCTTCGACGCCGGCAGCCGGGCGATCCTGGCCACCCACTGGCCGGTCAGCGACGCCACCACCGCGCGGATCGTGCAGGATTTCTACGCCAGCCTGCGCGCCGGCGCATCGATGTCCGCGGCGCTTCGCGGGGCACAGACCGCGCTGCGCCAGAACCCGGCGACCTCGGACCCGGTGTTCTGGGGCGCCTTCGTCATGATCGGCGATGCGCGCCAGACGCTCACGATCCGTTGAGCCGCGGCAGCATCGTCGCGTGACAGGCCGCTTGCCCGCAGGGCATCGCGCGGCGCAATGTGGGGCCGGACCGCGCGCCGCCTGGGGAGATGGGGAATGACGACACCGAAACAGGGCATGCTCGCGCCCGGCGTGGTGCTGAACTACACCTACGAGATCGTGGCCCTGATCGGCGAAGGCGGCACCGGCGAGGTCTATCTCGCCCGCAACAAGGCCACCGGGCGCGAGGTGGCGATCAAGCTCTTGAAGCGCGAATTCGCCGCCGACCCGACCTTGGTCGAGCTGATGCAGCGCGAGGCCAACGCGCTGCACGAGATCGTGCACCCCGCCGTGGTGCGCTACTACGAACTTCTGCGCACCGAGATGGAGGGTGGCATCACCTTCCTGGTGATGGAGTTCATCCGCGGCGAGAGCCTGGGCGACCGCCTGCGCCGCGGTCCCGTGCCGGCCGACGAGATCATGCAGATCGCCCACCGGGTGATCGACGGGCTCGAGGTCGCGCACAACCACAAGGTGCTGCACCGGGATCTCACGCCTGCCAACGTCATCCTGCGCGACGGCGACCCGGCCAAGGCCACGCTGATCGACTTCGGCATCGCCAAGGACCTTGCCCAGACCAAGCATTCGGTGATCGGCGGGGGCTTCGCCGGCACCTATCAGTACGCCTCGCCCGAGCAGATCGACGGCCGCCAGCTCGATCCGCGCTCGGATTTCTACAGCCTCGGCGCCACCCTGCTCGCCGCCTGCGAGGGCAAGGGGGCGGGCGATGGCAAGACGCTCGAGCAGATCATCGGCGGCAAGATCCGGGTGCCCGAGACCGAGCACCTGCCGGGCGTGCTGCGCCCGCTGATCCAGGCGCTGCTGCAGCCGAACCCGGACGACCGCCCGGGGCGCCGAGCGATCCATCCCCACCGACGGCTGTCGTGGCGGCCTTCGAGGCGCTCCTGCCGCCCGGGAGCGCCTGGGCGCGCGACGACGCCGGGTGGTACGCGCTGCTGCCGCCCGCGCCCCCGTTCGCCGCCGAGGTGGGCCCGTGACCCTCTGGCGGGCCGCCGGCGATCGGCTGCGCACCGGCGATCTTCCCCAGGTCGGCCTGCTCGTGCTCGCCGTGGTCGCTGCCGCCATGGTCGTCGCCTGGCCCGCTCGACCAGGCGTGACCCACGAGGCCTGGTACGCCGTCGCCCAGACGCGCTCGGTGGTGCTCGCGGTGCTCGCGCTC
>JAVVFE010000125.1:0-8179 GCA_032251175.1 Thermohalobaculum sp. | reverse complement strand
GACACTGAAGCCGCCGTTCCGGCTGGCGGCGGGAGCGAGCGCGGCGGCGCTCGATGCCGCCATTGCGGCCCTCGCGGCGCGGCTTGCGCCGGCGCAGGCGCCCGGACTGGTGCCGGACGCGGCGCTGGGCTTCGTCGCGCTGCGCCCGGCCGGCCCCTGCCCCGCCGTCGACGCGGTGGCGGCGGCCTGCGTCACGGGGCTCGACACCTTCCGCGCGCCACCCGATTCGGCCGAGCTTGCCCGGCGCCATGCGGCGGGGCTGGATGCGCGCGGCGCGGCGCTGCTGGCCGCCTGGGGCTATCCCCATGTGCTGGACCGCTTCCAGTTCCATGTGACGCTGACCGGGCGGGTCGAGGCGGACGAGGCCGCCCGCCTGATGCCCCGGATCCGCGCGCGGTTCGCGCCGCACCTTGGCGCGGGGTTCACCCTGGCCCAGCTGTGCCTGTTCGGCGACCCCGGCGCGGGCGGCGCGTTCCGCCTGCTGCGCCGTCACGCGCTGAACGGCTGACCCGCCGCGAGGAGGGCGCGGCCGGGCGAACGGACGCATCGGCGGGGGACGTGCGGGAGGGATGGACGTGCGGGGAGGTGGGCACGACCATGCTGGCGCGGGGGGAACGTGCCGCCGGCCGATGGCGCGACGCCCGCACCGCTGCCGCGCAGCGAGGGGCGCGGCAGGCTTGCGGCCGCAGGCGGGACGGGCATGGCAGCGCCCGGAAGGGCGGCGCCGGCGCAGATGCCGCGGGCTTCGGCCCGTCCGGCCGGTGGCGACAGGCGGCGCGCGGGATAGGTCCGACCGTGTCGGGGGGCCGGACGAAGGGGCATGCAGCGAGCCCGGCACTGGGGCGGTATCGCCCGGATCGCAGCGCGCTCCGGCCATGGAACCGAATCGCAGTCCCTGCGAGGGTCGACCGTGCACCGGGACTGTGGTTCCATCGTCGAAGGTCCCGGCCCTGGGGCGCGATGCCCGCCGCCCGCGGCGCGGCCCCGGATGCGGCTCAGGCCTCGTCCCGGGATGCCACGCCTGCCCACGCGCAGGGACCGAAGCCAAGGAGACTGAGAATGACCGACCCTGCCCTGCCTGCCGAGCTTGCCGCCGCCGGCTGGACCCTGTCGCAAGACGGCACGGCGATTGCCAAGAGCTTTCGCTTCAAGGGATTTCGCGATGCGATGGCGTGGATGATGCGCGCCGCCTTCGAGGCCGAGCATCTCAACCACCACCCGGAATGGTCGAATGTCTACAACCGCGTCGCGGTCCGGCTGACCACCCATGACACCGGCGGGCTGACCGCGCGCGACTTCGAGCTTGCCGCCCGGATGGAGCGGATCGCGGTCGCGCCGAAGCCCGATGCGGGCTGAGCAGGGCCGCCGCGCAGGCCCTGCGCCCGGGGGCGCCGCGGGCGGGTGAGGCACGGCGGATAGGCTGCCGTCAGGCAACGCCGCGCACGGCGCGGACGGGGTTTGGGCCGGCGGCAAGGTGGCCGGACGCCGCGTCCCGCGCCACGCCATCGAGCAGGTCGAGCAGAGCCTGCCGGCGCAGCGGCTTTGCCAGATGTCCGTCCATGCCCGCGACGAAGCAGCGTTCGCGATCGCCCTCCATCGCGCTGGCCGTGAGCGCGACGATCCGCGCCGGGGCGAGGCTGCGCACCTGCTCGAAGGCCCGGATCGCGCGGGTTGCCTCGATCCCGTCCATTTCGGGCATCGCGATATCCATCAGCACGAGGGTGGGGGCGAGCGCGCGGTAAAGCTCGACCGCGCGGCGCCCGTCCTCGGCGAAGACCGGGGCGAAGCCGGTGCTCTGGAGCATGCCACCAATCACCAGCCGGTTGGTCGGGTTGTCCTCGGCGACCAGCACCGCAATGCCGGGGGCCGCGGGACCCATGCCACCTTCGGCCGGCATGGCGCCCGCAACGGGCGGGCGCGAGACGGTGACCGCGAGGCCCGACGGGGCGGCAGGCATGGGGGGTGCAGGGGGCGCGGCGGCGGGGCCGGCCGTGGCAGCAGCCGGCGCGCCCGGTGGCAAGGCGGCAGGCCCGCCCGGTGTCGCACCGGGCAGAGCGGACGACATCGACGGCTCGCCCGGCGCGCGAGGTGGCTGGTGGCCGGATCCGGCGGGCGCAGCCGGCGGCTCGTCGGCCCGGTCCGCCGGCAGCGCGAGCGGCAGGCGGATGCGGAAGACCGTGCCCGGCCGGCCATCGGGTGCCGGTTCGGCCCAGATGTCGCCGTCCATCAGGCGGACAAGCCGGCGCGAGATCGCGAGGCCCAGCCCGGTGCCCTGCGCACGCCGTGCGGCGCTGCTGTCGACCTGGACGAACTCGCGGAAGATCAGCGGCAGGCGTTCGGGCTGGATGCCGATGCCGGTGTCGGCGACCGCGATCTCGACCACTGCGGTGCCGTCGGCGACCGTGCCGCCGATGCCGAGCGTGACCGAGCCCGCATCGGTGAACTTGACCGCATTGCCGGCCAGGTTAAGCAGGACCTGGCGCAACCGCCCGGCATCGCCGATGAAGCGGCGCGGCATGTGCGGCGCATGGTCGATGTGCAACGCGAGGCCCTTCGCCTCGGCCCGCGGCGCAATCAGGGCCACGACCTCGTCGACCGTCGCGGCGAGATCGAATGGGGCGAGTTCGAGGTCGAGCTGCCCGGCCTCGACCTTCGAGAAATCGAGGATGTCGTTGAGAATCACCATCAGCGCATCGCCGGAGCGGCAAATGGTCTCGGCCTGGAGCCGCTGTTCGGGCGTCAGCGCGGTGGCGCACAGCAGCTCGGCCATGCCGATCACGCCGTTCATCGGGGTCCGGATTTCATGGCTCATCGCGGCGAGGAAGGCCGACTTCGCCCGGTTGGCGGCCTCGGCGCGATTGGCGAACTCGATCGCCTGCGCCTCGCTCTGCGCGAGTTGCTCCTGGATCTGGCGCCGGGCGGTGACGTCGCGCTGGGTGCAGATGCAGCGCCGCCCGGCCGCATCGCGCGCGCGCACCGGGCAGATGGTCACCTCGGCCCAGTAATTGCTGCGGTCGGCGCGGTAGAGCAGGATCTCGCATCGGAACGCGGCATCGCCCGACAGCGCCGCGGCGATGCGCGCGGCGGTCTCGGGCTCGGTCAGCGGGCCGAACTGGAAATCCGGCCGCCGGCCCAGGACCGCGTCGGGCGCAAACCCCGTGGCGCCGAGGAAGGCACCGTTCGCCCAGGCGATCTGGCCCGACGCGTCGGTCATCAGCACCAGGTCGCGGGTGTGTTCGGCCACCAGCGCGAGATCCTCGGCGCGGGTTTCGCTGTCGCGCGCGGTGCGCTCGGCCGCCAGCAGGCGCACCGCCTGGCGGCGCTGGCTGCTGATATCAGTGAAGGAGACCACGGCCCCGCCGCCAGTGCGCGCGGCCGTGGCGGCGGCAAAGCTGCGCCCGCCCGGGGTCTCGAACACCGCACCGTCGAGCGCGAAGCCGGTGCCGCCGGATCGCAGGGTCAGCGTGCCGCGCGCGATCAGGTCGGCCTGCAGGGTCGCCAGCCGGCGGCCGAGCGGCGAGGGCAGGCCGATGTCCTGCATCAGCCGGGCGAAGGCGGTGTTGCAGCGCATGCAGCGGCCATCGGCACCGGTGATCAGGATCGCCTGGGTGGTCGCGGCGAACAGGTCCTCGAAATCCGCCGCGGCGCCGGGATCGGGCGCGGTGGACGGGGTGTTCGTCATGGACCAGAGGCCGGCCACCGCGAGGCCGAGCGCACCGAGCGCAAGCCATGCGAGGGGACCGGCGATGCGGTGGGCGCGCACAAGCTGGTCGAGCCCGGGATCGTCCGTCGCCTGTGGCACCCCCGCGAGGGGGAACGCCGCAACATGGAGGTGCACGACGACGGCACCGAGCGCAAGCAAGCCGCCGACCGCGAGCGCGGCGGCAGCGCGCCGCGCGGCGGCCGGGCGCGGGCCGCGGGCGGCGCGCCGGTCGAGATCGGCCTGATCCGTCAGATCCCGGTCGGGCATGCCGGCAAGACCTTCTCCAGAAACAGGAAGTTCCGTCCGTCGCGGCGATGCGCCGTGACGCGGTCGACCGAGGCATGGATCAGCATCAGGCCCCAGCCGCCCTCTGGCAGCATCGCCAGATCGTCGCCCGCGGCGCCGGGCGGGGCGATCCCGGGCGCCGCGGCGTGGGGCGGAACAGCTTGGGGCGGGGCGGCGTGGGGCGGGGCGGCGATCCAGTCGGGCAGGGCAGGCCCGGTTTCGTCGACGCAGACCACGACCGCGCGCCCCGCCTGCCACAGCCGCAGCCCGACCTGCGGCGCGATGTTCGGGCCGCCACCATGTTCGACGATATTGTTCAGCACCTCGGTCAGCGCGAGGCGCAGGGCGTCCGCCGCCTCGACCAGCGCATCGCCCGACGCCCCGCACTGGCCAGGCCCGCACTGGCCGGGGTTGTCGAGCCCTGCCGCGCCCAGCAGCCGCTCGACCGCCCCGGCCACCGCGGTGATGCGGTTCGGCATCGCGAGCGCGAGCACGGGCGGCCGCCGGGCCAACGCCGGCGCGCCGGTGCCGTCACAGGGCGGGCACGGCATCGTGGATCGTGAAGACGCGGTTCATCCGCGTGAGGGCGAACACCTTGCCGACTGCCGGGCGCAGGCTGGCGATCTCGAGGCTGCCGCGCGGGCCGAGATGCTTGAACGCCCCGACGACGGCACCGAGGCCCGAGGAATCGATGAATTCGACCGCGCTGAAGTCGAGCACGATGGCCGCCGCGCCGGTGTCGATCAGTTCGACCATCTGGCGCTTGAACTCGCCCGCCACGGCGGCATCGAGCCGCGGGCCCGGAATTTCGACAACGCACCGCCGCCCGCCGCGCGCCACGGAAAGATGCATGTCCCGCCCCTTGTCCCAGTTCGCCTGCCCCGACTCCTACCGGCGAGGTCTTAACGAAGTCCCAAGCCCCGCGTTCAGCGATGGTTAACCGGCCTCGGCGATGCTGGGCCCTGCGGCGGCGACCCGCGCCGGGCCGGGCCGGCCGGGGCGCGCGGAGCGGAACGGGGAGATGGCGGTGCACGCCGGGACACAAGACATCGCCGACGGCCTTGCGGCACCGGGCGCCGTGCCCGAGGCAGCCGATACGCCGCCACCCAAGGTGCTGCCGAGGGTCCTGCTGGTCGACGACAGCGCCACGCAGCGGATCCTGCTGGCAGCCCGCCTGCGGCGCTGGGGCTATCAGGTGACCGAGGCCACCGACGGCGCCGAGGCGCTGGAGCGCCACGCGCGCGAGCGTTTTCCGCTGGTTGTCAGCGACTGGATCATGCCGCGCCTGAGCGGGCCCGACCTGTGCCGCGCCATCCGGCAGGCCGAGCGCGACCACCACGCCTATGTCATCCTGCTGACCTCGCGGCACGCGAAGGCCGACGTGTCGGAAGGGCTGGGCGCGGGGGCGGACGATTTCCTGTCGAAGCCGGTCGACGAGGGCGAGCTGGCCGCGCGGCTGATCGCCGGGCGGCGAGTGGTCGACCTGCAGGACCGCCTGATCGGACAGCGCGAGGAGATCGCCGCCGCCTATCGCGACCTGCGCACGCTGCACGACCGGCTGGACCGCGACCTTGCGGCCGCGGCCGGGTTGCAGGCGGCGGTCCTGCCGCCGCCCTTCGCCCGGGTCGCAGGCTTCGGGGTCGGCGCGCTGTGCCGGCCGCAGGGCCATGTCGGCGGCGATCACGTCGGCTATTTCGCTGCCGGCGAGGGGTGGCTGGGGGTGTTCTCGATCGACGTTTCGGGCCATGGCGTGGCCTCGGCGCTGATCGCGATCCAGCTCGCGCAGCATTTCGACCCGCGCCACCCCGAGGGCAACATCGCCTTCGCCCGCGCCCGCGACCCGCGCGAGCGCCTGCGCCCGCCGGCCGAGGTGGTGAGCGACCTGAATGCGCGCTACCTGTCCGGCAGCCGACACGATCTTTATTTCACCATGGCCTATGCGGTGATCGAGCGGCGCTCGGGGCGGGTGCGGCTGTGCCAGGCCGGGCATCCCGCGGCGGCGATCCTGGGGTGCGACGGGGCGGTGCGGTTCGCCGGCGAGGGCGGGCCGCCGGTGGGGCTGCTGCCGGGGATGCGCTTCACCGAGACCTGCTTCACCCTCGCGCCGGGCGAGCGGCTGCTGCTGCATTCCGACGGGATCACCGAGGCGCGGAGGGCGGAAGGCGAGCTGCTGGAGACCGACGGGCTGGCCCGGCTGCTGCACGCGAGCGCGCGCCTGCCGGCCGAACATGTGCTGCCGGACCTTCTGGCCCAGTTGCAGCGGCTGGGCGGCGGTGCGGCACCCGACGACGACATTTCGGCCGTGCTGATCGAGCGCCCGGCGGCCTGAACGGCCTGCGGCTGCCGCGCGCCATGGGGTGCGGGCGCAGCGGGCCCAGGCGTGGTCGGCCGAGGGGGTGCGACCAGGGGCAGGCGATCGGGGGCCCGGCGAATCGGGGGCGAGAGACCGAGGAGTGCGCGATCGGGGAGTGCGCGACCCCAGGCGGAGAGGGCAGCCTCTGGCGTGCGGCCGCGGGAGCGCGGCCTCTGGGGGCGGCCCCGGCCGGTGCGATCAGTCGGTCGGGGCGAGCCCGATCGCGGCCAGCGCGGCGAGGCCGCGGCCGACCGCCTCACGCACCGCCGCCGCAGCCTCGGGGCCCGGGCACAGGCCGGCGCGCGCGTCGGCCTCGATCTGCTCGCAGAGGGCTGCGGGCCGGGCGAGCGCGAGGTAGAGGGCGCTGCCCTTGATGAAATGGGCCTGCCGCTCGGCAGCGGCGGCATCCCGGGCGGCGACCGCGGCATCGAGGGCGTCGAGCGCCGGCGCCGACTCGGCGCGGAAGCTGGCAGCGACGTCGGCAAGAAAGTCCGCCCCGAACTCGCCGACCAGCTCGGCGAGCGTCGCCGCGTCGAGCAGATCGTCGGCCGGGTCGATCCCTGCCCGCGTCAGCGCCGCCTCGACTTCGTCCCGCACCATTCCGCCTCCGGTCCACACGTCGCCACGGATCATGCCCGCACGGGGTTAATGCGCCGTGTCGGTCCCGACGGGGCGCCGACCGTGCGCCACCGATGGCGCACCCGCGCGATCGAGCCCGCTGCCGTGAGACCGGCCCCCGGCATATCCGC
This sequence comes from Thermohalobaculum sp., assembly GCA_032251175.1. Taxonomy (GTDB): domain Bacteria; phylum Pseudomonadota; class Alphaproteobacteria; order Rhodobacterales; family Rhodobacteraceae; genus Thermohalobaculum. The sequence goes on along the minus strand of JAVVFE010000125.1, from coordinate 1,089 downwards.
CCGCGCGGCAATCCGGTTGTCAACCTCGGGAAGATCGGCCACCATCGCCTCGACCCCCTGATGGAGCGCCCGATGACCGCCACATCCCTGCACCGCCGCGACCGCAACATCGCCCATTGGCAGGAGCGGTGCGAGTTGGCCGCCGCCTTCCGCTGGACCGCGCGCCTTGGGCTGCACGAGGCGGTGGCGAACCATTTCTCGCTGGCCGTGAACGACGACGGCACGCGCTTCCTGATGAACCCCAACCAGCGCCATTTCAGCCGGATCACGGCATCGGGGCTGCTCGAGCTGGACGCCAACGATCCCGCGGCGATGGACGGCGCCGACGCGCCCGACCCCACCGCCTGGGGGCTGCATGGCGCGCTGCACCGGCTGTGCCCGCATGCGCGCTGTGCGATGCATGTGCATTCGGTGCATGCGACGGTGCTGGCCTGCCTCGAGGATCCGCGCCTGCCGGCGCTGGACCAGACCGCCGCGATGTTCTTCGGACGGATCGCCATCGACCAGCAGTATGGCGGCCTGGCGCTGGGCGAGGAGGCCGAGCGCGCCTGCGAGGCGCTGGCCGACCCCTCGAAAACCGTCCTGATCATGGGCAATCACGGCATCATGGTGATCGGCCGCACGGTGGCCGAGACGTTCAACCGGATGTATCATTTCGAACGCGCGGCCGAGACCTATATCAAGGCGCTGTGGACCGGCCGGCCGCTGCGGATCCTGCCCGACGAGGTGGCGGCCCGCGTCGCCGCCGAGATGGACGACTACGGCCCCTTCGCCGACAACCACCTTTCGGAACTCTGCGCGATCCTGGACCGCGAGGAGCCGGACTACGCGAGCTGACGCAAGGCCCGCCCGGCATGATCGGTGCCGCGAGCCGGCGGCATCGGGGCGGCCCGCGCCCGTGCGCCCGACGCCAAGGGGGGGGCGGGCCCCGGCGGTCCGGCTCACGATGCCGCGAATTCCGTGCGGATCGCCGCGCCGTGCTGGTCGAGCGCGGGGACTGCCGCCGGGCCCAGCCAGTCGGCCCGCGCGCCGGGCATCGGCAGGGCAACCGCGCCGGCCTCGTGCGTCGCCTGCCAGCGGTCGAGTTGG
>JAVVFE010000124.1:4488-8184 GCA_032251175.1 Thermohalobaculum sp. | reverse complement strand
GGCCGCTGTTCAATCCCCGCTCGGTCGCCTTCGTCGGCGGCTCGAACCTCAACCCCGCGCTGCGCTACCACCGCGATCAGGGTTTCGCGGGCCGCACCTATGTGGTGAACGCGAAGAACCAAAGCCTCGGCGGCTATGCCTGCACGCCGTCCATCGAGGCGCTGCCCGAGGCGCCCGACCTCGCCTTCGTCGCCATCCGCCGCGAGGCGGCGATCGAGGCGATTGCGGCCCTACGCGCCCGCGGCTGCCGGGCCGTGGTGTGCAATGCCGCGGGTTTCGCGGAAATGGGCGAGGTCGGGGCGGGACTGCAGGCGGCCTATCTCGAGGCCGTGGGCGACATGGCGGCGCTGGGGCCCAATTCCATCGGGCTTGCGAATTTCGCCGATCCCATGGCGGCGATGATGGACCATTTCGGCGTCGCCCGCGTCGAGCGCGGGGTGGCGGTGGTGAGCCAGGGCGGGGGGTTGCTGTGCGACGTGGTGTTCGCCGACCGGGGCTTGCGCATCACGCATCTGGTGGGCTGCGGCAACCAGGCGAAAACGACGGTCGCTGACTGCCTCGACTACCTGCTCGACGACCCGCGCGTGACCGCCGTCGGCCTGACCTTCGAGGGGCTGCCCGAGACCGCAACGCTCAGGCGTGCGGCGGTGAAGGCGCTGCGCCTCGGAAAGCCCATCGTCGCCTTCAAGCTGGGCCGCAGCGAGGCGGGGGCGCGGGCATCCGTGTCGCACACCGCCTCGATGACCGGGGCGGGGGCGGCGTGGGACGCGCTGTTCGACCGGCTGGGGATTGTCACCGCAAATTCGGAATCGACCTTCATCGAGACGCTGAAGCTGTTCGAGTCCGGGCAGGTGCCCAAGGGGCGCCGGGTGATGGTGACCGCCGCCTCGGGCATGATGGGGATCATGCTGGCCGACCATCTGGCCGCCGCGGGCTTCGAGATGCCCCAGCCCAGCCCCGCCATCGCCGCGTGCCTGCGCGAGCATCTGCCGGGGATCGCCACGCCCGGCAACCCGCAGGACATCACGATGGCCGCGTGGAACGATCTCGACCGGCAGCGGGCGATCTATTCGACCCTGCTCGAGGAGGATTACGACGTCGCCATGCTGCTCCAGAACTACCCGCGCGAGGGGATGTGGGACATCGCCGAATACGCGGCGCAGGTCGATGCCATTGGTGCTGCCTGCCGCGGGCGCGACGTGGCGGGGATGCTGGTGGCGCCCTTGGCCGACTGCTTCCCGGCCCATGCCCGCGCGCAGACCGAAAGCCACGGGCTCGCCGCGATGCAGGGGCTCGAGGAGTGCATGGCGGCGCTGAACGCGGGCGTCACCTGGCGCGAGCGGCGCGCGGCGCTGATGGCCGAGGGGCCGGAGGCATTCGCCACCGCGCTTGCTGGCGCCCCTTGCGCCGCGGCGCGGCTCGACGAGGCCGAGGCCAAGACGTTGATCGCGGCGGCGGGCGTGCCGGTGCCGGCCTCGCGCGTCACCACGCCCGAGGGCGCGGCGCGGGCGGCGGCGGCGTTGGGATTTCCGGTGGCGGTGAAGGCGCTCGATGCGCGGCTGCTGCACAAGACCGAAGTGGGCGCGCTGCGGCTCGGCCTGCGGTCCGAGGCCGAGGTCGCGGCGGCGGTCGCAGTGATCCGCGCCGACATGGCCCGGCTTGCGCCCGATGTGCCGCTGACCCGCGTGCTGGTCGAGCGCATGGCGCCCGAGGTGGTGGCCGAGGTGATGGCCTCGGTCAGCATCGACCCCGTGATCGGACCCCTGATGATGATCGCGGGCGGCGGTGTCGAGGCCGAGATGTGGGGCGACACGACCCTGATCGCCTTCCCCGTCACGCGCCCCGAGATCGAGCGCGCGCTGGACCGCCTCAAGGTCGCCAAGCGCATCGCGGGTTGGCGCGGGAGGCCCGCGGGGGACCGCGCGGCGCTGGTGGACGCGCTGATGGCGCTCGCCCGCTTCGCCGAAACCGAGGCGGGCCGGCTTGCCGAGGTCGAGATCAACCCGATCCTGGTGGGCCGCGAAGGCGTTCTGGCAGTCGATGCGGTGATGGCGCTGTCGCGGGCCGAGGCCGCGGTCGCCTGACCCCTTGCCCCGGCCCGCGCCCGGCGGGCAGAACCGGCACCGAGACAGAGGAGACAGAACATGACCGCACCCGTCAGGCTCGAGCGCCGCGGCCGCGTGCTCGAGATCACGCTCGACCGCCCCAAGGCCAATGCCATCGACGCCGCCACCAGCCGCGCGATGGGCGAGGCGTTCCGCGAGCTTGCCGAGGATGACGGGCTTTCGGTCGCCATCGTCACCGGCGGCGGCGAGCGGTTCTTCTCGGCCGGCTGGGACCTCAAGGCGGCGGCGGCGGGCGAGGGGCCGGACGCCGACCAGGGGGTGGGCGGCTTTGCCGGGCTCACCGAATACTGGGGGCTGAAGAAGCCGGTGATCGCCGCTGTCAACGGCATGGCGCTGGGCGGCGGCTTCGAGTTGGCGTTGGCAGCCGACCTGATCGTCGCGGCCGATCACGCCGAGTTCGGCCTGCCCGAGCCAAGCCTCGGCATCGTCGCCGATTCGGGCGGCATGATCCGCCTGCCCCGCCGCCTGCCGCGCGCCATCGCGATGGAGCTGATGCTGACCTGCCGGCGCGCGGGGGCGGCCGAACTCGCGCGCTGGGGCTTGGTCAACGAGGTCGTGCCGGGGGCGCGGCTGATGGCGGCCGCGCGCGCGCTGGCCGACCGGGTGGCGGCCTCGGCGCCGCTGTCGCTGATGGCGACGAAGGAGGTGGCGGCGGCGACCGAGGGGCTGGGGGTCGAGGACGCCTACCGGGTCATGCGCGGCGGCCTGCCGGTCTATTCGCGGGTCTATGCCTCCGAGGACGCAGCCGAAGGCATGGCCGCCTTCGCCGCGCGCCGCGCGCCGGTCTGGAAGGGGCGCTGAGCATGGCCGGGCAGCTGCGCCTCTACGAGACCCGGGTCAAGCCCGAGTGGATCGACGAATTCGAACACGTCAACGTCGCCCACTACATCACCATCTGCGACCAGGGCACCTGGGGCTTCTGGAACACGGTGAACGGTGGGCACGACATGGCAGCGCGCGGCGGGCACGAATACGTCGTGCTGGAAACCCATGTCCACTACATCGCGGAACTGCCGCTGGGCGCGCCGATCCACGTCACCACACAGCTTCTGGCGCATGACGACAAGCGCGCGGTGATCTTCCACCGGGTCTGGCGCGACGACCCCGAGGGTGCCGTGCTGTCGGCCACCAACGAGGTGAAGCTGATCGCCTTCGACCTTGGCGCCCGGCGGATCGAGCGGTTCGCACCCGAGGTCAAGGCCCGGCTCGACGCGCTTGCAGCCGATCAGGCCGGCCTGCCGGTGCCCGAACAGGCGGGCCAAGGCATCGCGCTCACCCGCCGCTGAAGGCGCATTAACGATCAATTTACCCTGAGCCGTGAGGGTATCTCCCGGACGCGGCGGCGCTGCGGCCAATGACGCACATGAGTGCAGACGCAGCAGCCGACCGGAGGACTGCATGGCGACGATCCCGATCGATCCGCTGTTTGCGCAGCAGTGGTATCTGCTGAACACCTCGGGCGGTCTGGATCTCGACATCGTCGATGTCTGGGATGATTACACCGGCGCGGGCGTGCAGGTGGCGGTGATCGACGACGGCTTCGACCTGGGGCATGCCGATCTCGCCGCGA
>JAVVFE010000124.1:0-4388 GCA_032251175.1 Thermohalobaculum sp. | reverse complement strand
CAGGTGGCGGTGATCGACGACGGCTTCGACCTGGGGCATGCCGATCTCGCCGCGAATTTCAGGACCGACCTCGACTACGACTACATCAACACGGACGCGGTGCCGTTGCCTGCAACCGGCGAAGGCCACGGCACCGCGGTGAGCGGCATCATCGGCGCGGCCGAGGGGAACGGCACCGGCGGCGTGGGCGTCGCCTGGGATGTCGACCTGGTCGGCTATCGCAATGCCGCGAACCTGACGCTGGACGACGCGCTGCTCGATGCCGCCGGTCTCGGCAACGGGATCGGCAACACCGCCGGCAGCGCGAACGGCTCGGATGTCGTGAACATGAGCTTCGGGTTCTACCCGCTGTTCCTGACCGACGCATCGTTCGATGCCATCGTCGACGCGATGGCGGCCGGGTCGGCGGCGGGGCGCGACGGGCTCGGCACGATCTTCGTGAAATCGTCCGGCAACGGGCGGGGCGATCCCTTCACCCAGTTCCGCGAGGAAGCGACCGCCGAGCGGATGAACAGCAGCGGATTCACCATCAATGTCGGCGCGCTGCGCGCCGATGGCTGGGTCACCCATTTCTCGACACCGGGAGCCAACCTTCTGGTCTCGGCATTCTCGAACGACACGCTGAACCAGACCACGATTCTGACCACCGACCTGACCGGCGCCGATGGCTTTGCTGCGGGGGATACGACCTCGACCTTTGGCGGAACCTCGGCCGCGGCGCCGCAGGTCAGCGGCATCGTCGCCCTGATGCTCCAGGCGAACCCCGATCTGGGCTGGCGCGATGTCCAGCAGATCCTGGCGCTCGGCGCGCGCCATGTCGGCTCGGCAGTGGGTGCCGCGGCAAACACCGGCGCACCCGCGTTTGGCGGATTCGAGCAGGCGACCCAGCAGAACGGCGCAAGCTGGTTCTGGAACGGCGCCACCACCTGGAACGGCGGCGGCCTGCATTTCTCGAACGATGTGGGCTTCGGCCTCGTGGATGCGAAGGCCGCGGTGCGGCTGGCCGAAACCTGGGGGCTGCAATCGACCTCGGCCAATCGCGTGACGGTGGCGCACGACCTGTTGAACACGACTCAGGCTATCGCCGACGGGAACCTCGCGGGGCGCAGCTTCAGCACTGTCTCGACGTCGGCGATCCGGCTCGAGCATGTGTCGGTCGAACTCGCGATGACGGTCGAGTTTCTTGCCGATCTCGTGGTCTACCTCACGTCGCCCGCGGGGACACGCGTTCAACTGGTCGCCAACACCGGCGGCGCGGATGCGTTTTCGGGACGATGGAGCTTCGGTACCACCGCCCTGATGGGCGAGGCCAGCGCCGGGACCTGGACGGTGACAGTGATCGACAGCGCCTCGGGCGACGCGATCACGGTCAGCGACATCGTGCTGCGGCTGAACGGCGCAGCGGCGAGCGAGAACGACCTGCGGGTGTTCACCGAGGAATTCTCGGAGGTCGCGGACAGCGCCGGGCATGTCAGGGTGTTCGACGGCGGGGCCGGCACCGACGCGCTGAACGCAGCCGCTATCGACAGCGCGAGCGTGGTCGATCTGGCGGCCGGAACCGGCATCATCGACGGGGTCGCGGTCACGCTCGCCTCGATCGAAGAGGTTTTCACCGGCGACGGCAATGACAGGCTGACCGGCACCGCCGCGGCCGAGCGGCTCGAGGGCGGCCGCGGACACGACACGCTCAGCGGCGGGGGTGGGGCGGACATCCTGCGCGGCGGGCGCGGCGACGATCTGCTGGTGTTCGATGCCGCATCGACGTCGCTGGCGGGCGCGCTGTTCGACGGTGGCAACGGGCACGATGCGCTCGTGATCGGCGGCAACGATGCCGCGGTGCATGACTTCCGGGGTGCAGACCTCGCCTCGATCGAGGAGTTTCGGTTCGTCGCGGACGGAACGGGGCTGAGCCGGACGGCGATCTTCGATGCGCAGGAGTTCGACGCGGTCGGCGAGGTCTCGCCAACGCTCGTGGTCCGCGGCAACGATGCGGCAGGCTCGGTCGAACGCATCGAAATCGTGCTCGGCGTCAATCAGACCCTCGATCTGTCGGCATGGACCTTCCAGGGTTGGGGCGCTCAGGGCGAGCAGATCCACGTCACCGGCGACGGCTCGGATGAAACGCTGGTGACGTCCTCTCAAGCCGACGTGATTGCAAGCGGCGCGGGCAACGACCGGATCGTGGCAGGTGCCGGCAACGACCGGATCGACGGCGGCCTGGGGCGCGACACGATCGACGCCGGCAGCGGCGACGACATCGTGACCGACGCGGACGGCCTCGCCACGGTCGACACCATCGACAGCCTCGACGGCGGGCTGGGCATCGACACGCTGGTCGCGATCGGCGCCTGGACCAGCGGCGCGACCTTCGACCTCGCGGCCGGTGCGCTGACCAATGGCGCGGGCCTCAGCCAGATCGTCCGGAATTTCGAGAACCTGACGGTCTCGGGCGCGGCACGGGTGATCGGCACCGCGGCGGCCAACACCTTCGTGATCACGGCCGATTTCGCCTCGGCCGGCAATATGATCGTGGCGGGCGGCGGCAACGATGTGGTGACCGCAGCCGCGGGCGCCGACACGATCGACGCGGGCGACGGGCGCGACACGGTCTCGGCCGGGGCGGGCAACGACGTCATCACCGGCGGCGACGGCAACGACCGGCTGCTGGGCGATGACGGCAACGACTGGATCGACGGTGGCACGGGCAACGATGTGCTCTGGGGCGGCATGGGGTTCGATACCCTTCTGGGGGGCGACGGCGACGACATCCTTCAGGGGCACAACGGCGGCGACCTGCTCGACGGCGGCGTCGGACGCGACATGCTGGTCGGCGGCAACGGCTCAGACCGGATGTTCGGCGGCGCCGATGACGACACGCTCGACGGCGGCGGCGGCTCCGATCGGCTCGAAGGCGGCGATGGCAACGACCGTCTGATCGGCTGGTTCGGCCGCGATCAGTTGATCGGCGGCGCCGGCGACGACAGCCTCGAGGGCGGCGCCCATGCCGACGTGCTGTGGGGCGGCGATGGCGCCGACACTCTGCTCGGCATGAATGGCGACGACCGGATGATGGCCGGGGCCGGCGACGACTTCCTGAATGGGGCGCTGGACAACGACGACCTGCAGGGCGGGCCTGGGAATGACCGGCTGCTGGGCGGACAGGGCGACGATACACTGACGGGGGGCGAGGGCGACGACGTTCTCGATGGTGGCACCGGCGCGGATCGCTTCGTTTTCAACTCGGACACCGACGGCCATGACCGGATCAACAACTTCGAGAACGGGGTCGACCTGATCGCTTTCGATGGCCTCGGCGGTATCGCCAACTTCGCATCGCTCGAGGTTGTGCGACAGGGAAGCAGCAGCCTCGTCACCGCGGGATTGGTGAGCGTTCTCGTCGTCGGCGTCGCGGTCGACCTCATCGACGCCGACGATTTCCTGTTCGCCTGATCGGGGCGCCGGCATCTGCCGGGACGCCGGCCGACATGGCCCGCGGGGCTTGCGCGCGGGCCCCGGGCCAGTCATGAAACCGGGTGTGCGCGGGGCGCGCCGCCGCCGCCGCCGGCGCCGCGATACGAGGCGGCACCGCGCCGCTGGGGAGTGACTGCATGACGTTCGAGAATGTCCGCGCCCGCGCCGTCGTGTTCGATCTCGACGGCACGCTGGTCGACAGCGCCCCCGACATCCACGCCGCCGCGAACGTGATGCTGGCCGCACTGGGACGCGCACCGCTCGACCTCGGCCGCGTCACCTCGTTCGTCGGCAACGGCGTGGCGAAACTGGTCGAGCGGTGCCTGGATGCCACCGGCGGCGCCGACGCGGCGCTGGGCGCACACGCCTTCGGGATCTTCCGCGAAGCCTATCATGCCGCCCCGGCCAGCCTGACGCGACCCTATCCCGGGGTCGAGGCGGCGCTCGATGCATTGGCCGGGGCCGGCTGCCGGCTGGGGCTCTGCACCAACAAGCCCGAGGGCCCGACGCGGCAGGTGCTCGACGCCCTCGGCCTCGCGCGGCACTTCGGCGCGGTGGTGGGCGGCGACACGCTCGCGGTGATGAAGCCCGACCCGGCGCCGCTGCGCCTGTGCCTCGACCGGCTCGGCGCAGGCCCGGCGCTTTATGTCGGCGACAGCGAGACCGACGCCGCCACCGCGCGCGCCGCGGGCCTGCCCTTCGCGCTCTTTACCCGCGGCTATCGCAAGAGCCCGGTCGAGAGCTTTGAGGCAGTCCTCGCCTTCGACGATTTCGCGGCCCTCGTCCCCTTCGCGCTCGACACCATGCGCGCGGCCTGATGCTGGGCTGATGCCGGGCTGCCGCGAGGTTTCCACAAAACGAGGTTGTTGTATCATCGCCCCGGCCCCATCTTGGAAGCCACCGGCCCGGGAGGATGC
>JAVVFE010000123.1:0-8220 GCA_032251175.1 Thermohalobaculum sp. | reverse complement strand
CGAACATTCCCGCCTCTCCCCTCCCTGCCCCGCCGCCGGGGTCCGCGCGCCGCCCTCCCCCCCTCGTGGGGGAGGGATGGGGTGGGGGTCCGCGCCGCCCGTCGCGACCCGCGCCCCCTCGCCCGCTCAGCCCGCCACCGTTGCGGCGAAGGCCCGCACCTCGTCCGGCGTGCCGACCGAGGCCGTCGCCAGGTCCTTGTCGATCCGCCGGGCCATGCCGCTCAGCGCCTTGCCGGCGCCGATCTCGACCAGCTCGCCCACGCCCTGCCCGGCCATCCACAGGACCGACTCGCGCCAGCGCACCGAGCCGGTGACCTGCTCGACCAGCAGGCGCCGAATCGTCTCGGCGTCGCGCACCGCCTCGGCCCGCACATTCGCCACCAGCGGCACGGCGGGGGCGTTGATCGTCACATCAGCCAGCGCCTCGGCCATCCGGTCGGCGGCGGGCTGCATCAGCGTGCAGTGGAAGGGCGCCGACACCGGCAGCATCAGCGCACGCCGCGCGCCCTTTGCCTTGGCGATCTCAAGCGCCCGCTCGACCGCCGCCTTGTGGCCGGAAACCACCACCTGCGCGGGGTCGTTGTCGTTCGCCGCCTGGCACACCTCGCCCTGCGCCGCTTCCTCGGCCACCGCGCGCGCGGCCGCGAAATCCAGCCCCAGCAGCGCCGCCATCGCACCCACGCCCACCGGCACGGCCTTCTGCATCGCCTCGCCGCGGATGCGCAGCAGCCGCGCGGTGTCCGCAAGCCCCAGCGCCCCGGCCGCGCACAGCGCCGAATACTCGCCCAGCGAGTGCCCCGCAACGAACGCCGCCGCGGAAATTCCCACGCCCTCGGCCTCCAGCGCCCGCATCGCCGCGATCGAGGTCGCCATCAGCGCAGGCTGCGCATTCGCAGTCAGGGTCAGCGTCTCGGCCGGCCCCTCCCAGACCAGCGCGCTCAGCTTCTCGCCCAGCGCCTCGTCGACCTCGTCGAACACCGCCTGCGCCGCGGGATATGCCGCGGCCAGGTCCCGGCCCATGCCGACCGCCTGGGCACCCTGCCCGGGAAAGGTGAACGCGCGCATGTCTCCCCCGATTCACTTTATTCTCTTGCGTCACGCGGCTTCCTGCGCGCGCCCCGGCCCGATGTCAAGAAAACGGCGCCCCGGCCGGCCCCTGCCCGGCGCCCGCGCGCTTGCATCGCCCCCGGCTTGGCGCTATACGCGCGGCTTCTCCCGGGAAAGGAAGCGATCGCGTTGCCTCTCGTATGCGGGTCCCGGCGAGACGACCCCGCATTTTGAAGCGCGCCCACATGGAAGGATAGGGACGGATGCCTCTCTACGAGCACGTCTTCATCGCGCGTCAGGATCTCTCCAACGCGCAGGCCGAAGGGCTGATCGAGCAGTTCGGCCAGGTTCTCTCGGACAATGGCGGCACCATCGTCGGCACCGAATACTGGGGCCTTCGCACGCTCGCCTACAAGATCAACAAGAACCGCAAGGGGCATTACGCCTACATGCGCCTCGACGCGCCGTCGGCGGCGGTGGCCGAGATGGAGCGCCTGATGGGCATCCACGAGGACATCATGCGCACGCTCACCATCAAGGTCGACGCGCACGAGGATGGCCCCTCGGCCGTGGTCCAGGCCAAGTCCAGCCGCGACGACCGGCGTGGCGATCGCGGCGACCGTGGTGATCGTGGCGACCGGGGTGACCGCGGCGGCTTCCGCGGCGACCGCGACCGCGACCGCGACGACCGTGGCCCGCGCGGCCCGCGGCGCGACTGAGAGGAGGGACAGACATGGCTCGCAAACCGTTTTTCCGCCGCCGCAAGACCTGCCCCTTCTCGGGCGAAGGCGCGCCGAAGATCGACTACAAGGACATCAGGCTGTTGCAGCGCTATGTTTCCGAGCGCGGCAAGATCGTGCCGTCGCGCATCACCGCCGTCTCGGCCAAGAAGCAGCGTGAACTCGCCCGTGCCATCAAGCGCGCGCGGTTCCTGTCGCTGCTTCCCTATGCCGTGAAGTGAGGGGGATCTGACCATGCAAGTTGTCCTGCTTGAGCGGGTCGAGAAGCTCGGCCAGATGGGCGAGGTGGTGACCGTCAAGGACGGCTTCGCCCGCAACTTCCTGCTGCCGCAGCGCAAGGCGCTCCGCGCGACCCGGGCGAACCTCGCCCGTTTCGAGACCGAGCGCGCACAGATCGAGGCCCGCAACCTCGAACTCAAGGCCGAGGCCCGCAAGGTCGCCGACAAGCTCGACGGCCAGACCTTCGTGGTGATCCGCTCGGCCTCCGAGGCCGGCGCGCTCTACGGCTCGGTCACCGCCCGCGACGTGGCCGATGCCGCGACCGAGGCCGGCTTCTCGGTCGACCGCGGTCAGGTCCGCCTCGACCGCCCGGTCAAGGAACTTGGCCTGCACGAGGTCCGTGTGGTCCTGCACCCGGAAATCAATGCCACCGTGACCATGAACGTCGCCCGCTCGGCCGACGAAGCCGCGCTCCAGGCCTCGGGCCGCTCGATCCAGGAGCTGCGCGCCGAGGAGGAGGCCGCGGCCGAATTCGAGATCTCCGAGCTGTTCGACGATCTCGGCGGTGCCGCCGGCGACGAGGGCATCGGGGCGCGCTGAGCGCACCCGGCACGCACTCCGCGCCGAACATCCGAGGGGCCGCACCCAGCCGGGCGCGGCCCCTTCGCCTTTTCCGCGCCCCTGCGCCCGGCAGGCGCCGCCCCGCACCCGGCACGCGCCGCCGCCCTGGCATCGCACAGCCCCCCACGCCGCGTGGCAGGGGTTCGCGCCAAAGCTCCGCGCGCCCCGGCCCGCATCGGTCGGGCAACGCACCGCGGCCCGCCACCCGGGCAACGATCAGGCCGTCACTCGGGGAACCGGACGACCGTCACGCCACCGGCGCCGGTTGCGACGGCGGGCCCCCCGGCAGGCGGTGTCAGCCCCTCCGCCACCGCGGCCGAGGCCTCGCACAGCGCCCGGCGGGTCTCGGCCTCGCAATAGCCATGGTCGCCCAGCCGGTCCCAGGGGCGATCGCACAGGCAGGCCTGGCGCCCGGTCAGGGCATGCAAACGGAACGCCAGCGTCCAGTCGCGCGGCCGGTCGTCGGTATGGACCTCGCGGATCGTGTCGATTTTCGATGGCGCGCCATAGATCAGAATCGGCGCGTCCTGCGGATCCGCCACCGGAAAGCCCGCTACCAGCTCCACGGTCATCCGCTGGAACGGCGCCATCTTGTCGTCCAAGGCGCGCCAGCGCGATGCGCCGACAACCGACGCCACCGCCAGCGCGCCCAGCATCGCCACCCCGACCGCCCGGCGCGGCGTGTCCCGCGCCATCAGTGCCAGGAACGCCACGAAGGCGGTCCAGACAAAGGGCATCGACCGCAGCGGAATCCGCGCATCGGTCATCAGATGCGTCAACATCAGAAATCCGAAGCCGCAGCACAACACGCCCAGGATGGGCAGGACCCGCGCCGGCGACACCGCATAGGCAAACAGCGGCGACGCCAGGAACGCCGCGAAGGAAAGCACCACCAAGCGCCCCCAACCGTCGAGCCCAGCCGGCGCCTGCCCTGCGGCCGCGGTCTCGACGGCGGCGGTAGCGGCGTCGGCCGGAGGTGGCGCAAAACGCCATGAATCGGCAACGATGCCGAACACGCCATGCGCATGCCAGTTCAGCGCGTAGATCACCAGCACCCCGAGCCCGACCCCCGCGACCACCAGACCCACGAGCCCTGCCGCGCGCCGCAGCCCACGCCAGTCCTGACACAGCGCCAGCGCCAGCGCCATGATCATCGGGCTGGTGGTGTAGCTCATCACCCCCAGCGGCGCGAACACCAGAAACAGCGCCACCGCCGCCCGCGCCGGCGCCCAGGCCGCGATCGCCGTATAGGCCAGCAGCACCGCCATGATCGGAACCAGCGTGTTGGACCACAGCGTCAGCGCCGAGAACGGCGCCGACATCGCCAGGGCAACGGCAAGGATCATCGCCCGCCATGGCCGAGCATCGCCGCGGAACATCGACGCGGCAATGATCGCGCAGATCACCGCCCAGCCCGACGCCACCAGATAGAAGGCGGCAAAGCGGTCGACCGGCCCGACCAGATACTGCCAGGCGAAATTCACCCAGCGCCCCTCGGACAAGGTCTTGCCGAAGTAGAGCCTCCACCAGTCGAACAGGATCGGAAAATCGTCGAAACTCGCGAACGGGTCGAGGAAATTCTCGGGAACCGCCACGGCCAATGCCAGCATGGCGGCAAGGCTCGCAAGCCCCACGTCGCGCAGCCGCGGCGATGCCGGCCCGGGCCGCATCGCATCGTCGCGCACGACACCGCCTTGCAGCCGCGACGCCCCCAAAAGGCGGGCATCATAGACGCCCCCGCGATCTGCCGCCCGTTCGATCCCGCTCACCGTCCGCACCCGGCCCTCGCCCCCCAGACCCCGCCCCCCGCGGCCTCCACGACCACCGGGCGCCCGCGCCCCGGGGCCCGGACATGTCCCTGCACCCCGGCGCGATAGAATCGCTCGCCCCCTGTCGGCGCAAGCAGAAATCTCGGCCCCGCCGACGTCGGCGCACTGCCCGCGCCACCCGCGAAACGCCTCAATCAGCGAAGCGGACGATCACGGCCCCCCCGGCACCGCTGCCGATCGCAGGCATCTCGCCCCCGGGCACCAGCGCCAGCGCGGCCGCGGCCGACGCAACGCAGGCCGCGCGCGTCTCGGCCGCCGGACAATAGCCGACCGGCTCGAACGCCGCCGAGATCCGGTTGCAGACGCAGGCCTGCCGCCCGGTCAGCGCGTGAAGCCGCAGGGCCACACTCCAGTCGACACTCGGGTCCCGTGACGGATCGTCGACATGCAGGTTTCGGATCCCCGGCACCTTGTGCGGCCCCCCGTAGACCAGGATCGGCGCGCCCTCGGGCAAGGCTTCGGCAATTGCGGTCGTCATCTGCTGGGACGGCGCCACCAGACCGAGGAAGTGGCGCCAGTAAAGCACGCCCAGCACCACCGACACCGCCAGCATCCCCAGGGCCAGGCCGCGCACCGCCCGGGCTTGCGCATCGCGCGCAACCAGCGCCAGCAGCGCGACATGGATCAGCCAGACGAACACCATGCCCCGCAGCGGCGTGCGCGCCCCGGTCGACCACATGATCAGCACCAGCAGCCCGACCCCGCAGCCGAGCAGCGCCAGAACCGGAAGACTGCGCGCACGCACGACCGCCAGCGCCAGCAGCGGCGGCATCAGGAGGAGCACGAACAAGAAGGGTGCAATGACGTCCAGGGTCGCTCGTTGCGCCGTCGCTCCGACTGCACTCTGGACGCCCCCCTCTCCCACGCGCGACGGATCCAGTTCCACCCCGAAGACACCATGAACCTGCCAGTTCAGCAGGTGGATGAGCAGAATGCCGAACCCGATGCCGGCACCGACCAGCGCCACCAGCCCGGCCGCCCGCTCCCATCCCCGCCAGTCCCGGGCCAGCACCAGCGCCAGCGCCATGATGAACGGGCTGGTGGTGTAGCTCATCACCCCAAGCACCGCGAACACGAAAAACCCCGCAACCGCCACCCGGGCCGGCGCCCAGACCGCGACCACGGCATAGGCCAGCACGATCAGGATGATCGGCACCAGCGTGTTCGCCCATGGCAGCAGCGCCGTGAAGGGCGGCGCGAGCGTCATCGCAACCGCGCCCAGCATCGCCCGCCAGGGCCGCGCATCGCCGCGGAAAACCGCCGCGGACAGGATCGCGCAGATCGCCGCCCAAGCCGACGCCACGACAACATGGGCGGCATGACGGTCGAGCGGCCCGACCAGATACTGCCAGGCGAAATTCACCCAGCGCCCCTCCGACAGGGTCTTCTCGAAATACAGCGGCCACCAGTCGAACAGGATCGGAAAGTCGTCATAAAAGGCGAACGGGTCGGTGAACTGGCCGGGGGCGGCAAGCAGCAGCGCCAACAGCCCCGCCAGCGTCGCAAGCCCCACATCGCGCAGCCGCGGCGCGCGCACCCCTGCCTGGCTCAGCGATGCGCCGTCTCGCGCACTCCCGTCCATCTCCCCCCCTTGCCCCTCGGGGCGCACATCCTCACGCACGCCATCAAAACCTGCCGCGCCCGCCGGTGCAAGCGGCGGGCGCCGGGCATCGCCGCCGAAACGGGCTTGGAGCGCGCGCGCCCAGGCGCTAGTGTTCCCGCGCGGCACCGCAGCGCGCGGCCTGCACCGAAGATCGAGAACCCCGGGCTCCCGGGAAGGACAGCGATGCTCTCTGTGGTCGTCCCCTGCTTCAACGAGGCCGAGGTGTTCCCGGAAACGGTGCGCCGGATCCTCGACGCCTGCCGCGGGCTCGGCCGCGAGTTCGAGGTGATCTTCGTCGACGACGGCTCGACGGACGCCACCTGGACGCTGATCGCCGCGGCGCGCGCCGACGACCCCCGGATCAAGGGGGTCAAGCTCGCGCGCAACCACGGCCACCAGCTCGCGCTGACCGCCGGGCTGGCGGCGGCCTCCGGCGATCCGATCCTGATGCTCGACGCCGACCTGCAGGACCCGCCCGAACTGCTGCCCGACATGCTGGCGCTGATGGAGCGCGGCTACGACGTGGTCTATGGCAAGCGGCGCAGCCGGCGCGGCGAGACCTGGTTCAAGCTGGCATCGGCCAGCGCCTTCTACCGCCTGCTGGGCCGCCTCTCGGATGTCGAGATCCCGGCCGACACCGGCGATTTCCGGCTGGTCAGCCGCAAGGTGCTGGACGAATTCCTGAAGATGCCCGAGCGCAACCGCTTCGTGCGCGGCATGTTCGCCTGGCTCGGGCACCGCCAGATCGGGCTCGAATACGACCGCGACGAGCGCGCCGCCGGCACCACCAAGTATCCGCTCCGCGCGATGCTGCGCTTCGCGACCGATGCGTTCACCAGCTTCTCGGCGCTGCCGCTCAAGATCGCCTCGACCATGGCGTTCGGCTCGTTCATCGTCACCGCGGCCGTCGGCCTCTATGTGGCGTGGAGCCTGATCTTCCTCAGCACGGTCCCCGGTTGGGCAAGCCTTCTGCTGATCCTCAGCTTCTTCGCCGGCATCCAGCTCCTCACCCTCGGCATCATGGGCGAGTATGTCGGGCGGATCTACACCGAGGTCAAAGGCCGCCCGGTATTCGTCATCGACCGGCATCTCGGCATCGGCTCGCCCGATGAGACGGATGGCTGACCTCCGGATCGCGCGCCTGGTGCGCTTCGCGCTGGTCGGCGTCAGCGTGGCGCTCATCTACTATGTGCTGTTCCTGTGGCTGCGCAGCGCCGATCTTGCGCGCGTTCTCGCCTCGACGCTGGCGTTCGCCGTGGCGGTCGCCGTCCAGTATGTCGCGCAAACCTGGTGGACGTTCGGCGCAAGCCCGGCGCGGGGCCGATACGCCCGGCGCTTCGCCGCCATGGTCGGAACCGGCGCGATCCTCTCGGCGGTCATCACCGGCATTCTCGGGCCGGCCGTCGGCGCCTCCGATGCGGTGGCGGCCGCCGTGACGGTCGTCACGCTGCCGGTGTTCAACTTCGTCGTCATGTCGGCCTGGGTCTACCGCGATCCCGGGCCGGGGCAGCCGCTGGAGCGCAGATCGTGAGTCACGCCTATTCGGACAATTTCTTCGATTACATCGACACCGAGTCGATGGCCTCGGCCGCACGCGTGATCGACGCCGGGCTCGACTGGCTCGCGCCGGGCTCGGTGCTCGATGTCGGCTGCGGCCGCGGCGCCTGGCTGCAACACTGGTGCGCCCGCGGCGTGACCGATGTGGTCGGCATCGACGGCGATTATGTCAACCGAACCCGGCTCCATTTTCCGGCAGACCGCTTCGTCTGCCGCAATCTGCTCGAACCCTTCGACCTCGGGCGCCGCTTCGATCTGGTCCAGTCGCTCGAAGTGGCCGAGCATCTGCACCCGGCCGCGTCCGAGACCTTCGTCGCCTCGCTCTGCCGGCATGGCCCGCTCGTGCTGTTCTCGGCCGCCGTTCCGGGTCAGGGCGGCGAGCATCACGTCAACGAACGCCCGCTGGCATTCTGGCGCGATCTCTTCGCGGCCCGGTCGTATCGCTGCCTCGATTGCGTGCGCCCGCGCGTGTCCGGCGACCCGGTCGTCAAGCCATGGTATCGCTACAATACCCTGCTTTATGTCCACGAGAGCGCGCTGGCCGCGCTGCCGCCTGCCCTGCGCCAGACCGAGGTCCCGCCCTCGGCGCCCGTGCCGGACCCGG
>JAVVFE010000122.1:3490-8225 GCA_032251175.1 Thermohalobaculum sp. | reverse complement strand
TCCGGTGGCCCGAGACGTTGATCACGTCGTCGACGCGCCCGGTGATCCAGTAATACCCGTCCTTGTCGCGCCGGCAGCCGTCGCCGGTGAAGTAGTAGCCCTTGAACATCTCGAAATAGGTCGAGACGAACCGGTCGTGGTCGCCATAGACCGTGCGCATCTGGCCGGGCCACGCGTCCTTGATCGCCAGCACGCCCTCGCATTCGGTCTCGGCGATCTCCTCGCCCTTCTCGTTCAGCACGCAGGGCTGCACGCCGAAGAACGGCAGGGTGGCCGAGCCGGGCTTGAGCGCGGTGGCGCCCGGCAGCGGCGTGATGAGAATCCCGCCGGTTTCGGTCTGCCACCAGGTATCGACGATCGGGCAGCGTTCCTGCCCCACGACGCGGTGATACCAGCGCCAGGCCTCGGGGTTGATCGGCTCGCCGACCGAGCCGAGAATGCGCAGGCTGGAGAGGTCGTGCTTCGCCACGAACTCCTCGCCCTGCCCCATCAGCGCGCGGATCGCGGTGGGGGCGGTGTAGAAGATGTTGACCCCGTGCTTGGCGCAGACCTGCCAGAAGCGCCCGGCATCGGGCCAGGTCGGCACGCCCTCGAACATCAGCGTGGTCGCGCCGTTCGCCAGCGGCCCGTAGACGATGTAGCTGTGGCCGGTCACCCAGCCAACATCGGCGGTGCACCAGTAGACCTCGCCCGGCTGGTAGTCGAACACATACTGATGTGTCATCGAGGCATAGAGCAGGTAACCGGCCGAGGTGTGCAGCACCCCCTTCGGCTTGCCGGTCGAGCCCGAGGTGTAGAGGATGAAGAGCGGATCCTCGGCCTTCATCTCGACCGGCGCGCAGTGATCGGTCACGCGCTCGACCTCGTCGTGATACCAGACGTCGCGGCCTTCGGTCATCGGCACGGCGCCGCCGGTGCGGCGGACCACCAGGCAGCGCACCTCGGGTCCGCATTTCGCCAACGCCTTGTCGACATTGGCCTTGAGCGGCGTCGCGCGCCCGCCGCGGGGCGCCTCGTCGGCGGTGATCACCAGCTTGGCGCCGCAGTCGATCACGCGGTCGGCCAGCGCATCGGGGCTGAATCCGGCAAAGACGATCGAGTGGACCGCGCCGATCCGCGCGCAGGCCAGCATCGCATAGGCCGCGGCCGGGATCATCGGCAGATACAGGATGACCCGGTCGCCCTTCTTCACGCCCATGGCGTGCAGCACGTTGCCGAATTTCGAGACCTGCCGGTGCAGTTCCCCGTAGCTGATGTGCTGGCTGACGCCGGGATCGTCCGACTCCCAGATGATGGCGGTCTGGTGCGCTCGGTCCTTGAGGTGGCGGTCGACGCAGTTGGCCGAGACGTTCAGCGTGCCGTCCTCGAACCATTTGATGTAGACGTTGTGGTAGTCGTACGAGGTGTTCTTGGCCCTGGTGTAGGGCTTGATCCAGTCGAGCCGGCGCCCGTGTTCGGCCCAGAACCCGTCCGGGTCGTCGACCGACGCACGATACATCTCCTCGTAGCGCGTCGCATCGGCATGCGCCGTCGCGGCGATCTCGGGCCTTACCGAAAAGATCTCAGCATCCGCCATCGCATATTCTCCCGGACAGTTCCTCATCCCTTGCGCCGCCGTGTCCGGCCCGTTGTCGCGTTCGGCCTGCGACGGCGGCGCTTCCGCAATTATCTAACACAAGTGAATTCGCTTGTAATCAATTGAAATTGCGCGAAAAAGCTGTCAAATACATATCTTGCGCCACAACATATCAGTAAATTTTTTACGATCAGACGGGATTTCCTTGCCACTCCAATGGTTTCCGGAATCTGCCCGCCGTTCGCCGGACCGGACCCCGCGCCGCGCCCGCCGCGCGGCATCGCCCTGATGCCACGACAACTTGCCGCGGCGCGTGCCGGCCGGGCCGCCGCGGCACCCGGCGCCGCCTGACGGGCTGGCCTGGGCAGGACGATTCTCGGCGGCCATGCGCGCCCGGGGCGCGCGCGGCGGTCCGGCGCGCGCGGCGGCGTCCCGGCAGCCTCACCCGGCCCTGGCTGCGCCGTGCGCGACTGGCCGCGTCGCGCTTGAAATGCGGCGCGCGCCGGACCATGAACGGAGCAGCGCGGGGGGCGCGGGAATCTCGGGGGCCGGATCATCAGCATCAAGCGCAACACCGCGTTGAACCTGATGGGCACGCTGGTCCCCACCGCCGTGTCGCTGGTGATCCTGCCGGTCTACCTGGGCGCGATCGGCGAGGCGCGCTATGGCATCCTGGCGATCGCCTGGCTGCTGCTGGGCTATTTCGGGCTGTTCGACCTGGGCCTGGGGCGGGCCGCGGCGCAGCGGATCGCGACCCTGCAGGATGCGGACGATCTGGCGCGCGCGCGCACTTTCTGGACCGCAGCGGCGCTGAACCTCGGCTTCGGCCTGATCGGCGGGCTGATCGTCTGGCCGGTCGCCGCCTGGTATTTCCGCGCGGTGATGGTGGTCGACGATGCGCTGCGCGCCGAGATGCTGGGGGCGGTGTTCTGGCTGGCGCTGGCGCTGCCGATGGCGACCGTCCTGTCGGTGCTGAACGGCGCGTTGCAGGGGCGCTCGAAGTTCCTCGCGCTCAACGTCGTGAGCCTGCTGGGAACGCTGCTGTTCCAGCTCGCGCCGCTGGGCGTCGCGCTGGGCTGGGGCGCCGATCTGCGGCTGATCCTGCCGGCGGTGCTGGCGGCGCGGGCGGTGACGCTGGCGATCCTGCTGGGGCTGTGCCTGCGGCATGTCGCCGGCTGGCGGATCGAGCCGCCGGCGCGGGCAGAGGCATGGCGCCTGCTGGGGTTCGGCGGATGGGTGACGGTCTCGTCGATCGTCGGGCCGCTGATGGTGACCTTCGACAGGTTCGTCATCGGCGCGCTGGTGAACGCACAGGCGGTGACCCATTACACCGTGCCGTTCCAGTTGGCGCAACGCAGCACGGTCCTTGCCGGGGCGCTGTCCGGCGCGCTGTTCCCGCGCCTCGCCATGGCCGGCCGGGCCGAGGAACTCCGGCTGGGCGTGGCCGCGATCCGCGGGCTGGTCGCGCTCGTCACGCCGCCGATTCTGGCCGCGATCCTGCTGGCCGAGCCCTTCCTGCGCTGGTGGCTCTCGCCCGCGATCGCCGTCCACTCGGCGCCGGTCGCGCATGTCCTGCTGCTCGGCTTCTGGATCAACGGCCTCGCCCTGGTTCCCTATACCTTGCTGCAGGCGGGCGGCCAGCCAAAAGTCGTGGCCAAATTACACCTTCTGGAAGTCGTGCCCTATCTCGGGCTGCTCTACCTGAGTGTGACATATTTCGGTCTTGTCGGAGCCGCAGCCGCATTCAGTCTCAGAACATTGGTGGATTTTCTGTTTTTGGTGCAACAGGCCCGGTTGCTCGGCCATACCGTCAGCGTCACCATCATTCCGGGCGCGATGCTGGGATGTGCTATGCTGATCTCCTCGACCGTGATCTTCGGCGACAGCGCATGGATCTGGTCGGCAAGTCCCCTGATGGTCTCGTCGCTGTTCTGGTCCTGGCGCCATGCGCGGCGCGATTTTCCCCGAATTTCATCTTTCAGCTTCACGCCCCGCGTCCGGGCGGAGCAATCACGATCGAACGATGCAGGAGGCGAAACGTGAGCGTCGCGGATCGTGCGCAGCCATGTCGGGACTGCTGGCCCGCCGACGGCCTCGAGCGCCAGGCGCAATGTCCGGCGTGCGGTGCGGCGGACCGGACGATCCTGCATTCAGGACTGACCGACGACACATTCTTCTCCGCCCCCGGGAAGTGGTGTCTCTGGTCATGCTCGTCCTGCAGGACGGCGTATCTGGATCCTCGGCCCACACCCGGGACGATCGGCCTGGCATATCGGACCTACTACACCCACGGCGCCGGTGAGGGCAGGCCCGATTACGCTGCGTTGAGCGCACTGCGCAAGCTGCGGCGACGGCTGGCAAACGGATATGCCAGATGGCGTTTCGGGGCGCGCGACCTGCCCGCCAGCCGGCTCGGCGTTATCGCGGCCTACCTCGTTCCCGGCGTGCGCGGCGTCTTCGCAAACCAGTACCGCGGCCTCCCGCGCCGACGCCCCGAAGGCGCGCGCCTGCTCGATGTCGGCTGCGGCAACGGCAGCTACCTCGATCTGGCCTGCGGATGCGGCTGGCAGGCGGTCGGCGTCGATCCCGATCCGAAGGCGGTTGCCGCCGCCCGCGCGCGTGGCTTCGAGGTTCATCACGGCGGGATCGAGGTGTTCGACGGCCAGTCAGACCTGTTCGACGCGATCACGATGAGCCATGTGATCGAGCATCTGCACGACCCGGCCGAGGTGCTGCGCGCGTGTCACCGGCTGCTCAGGCCCGGCGGATACCTGTGGCTCGAGACGCCAAACATCGCCAGCATCGGCCATCGGCTGTTCGGCCCGAACTGGCGCGGGCTGGAACCCCCCCGCCATCTCGTCCTGTTCAATCATCGCGCGCTGTGCCGGCTGCTGCGGCATTCCGGTTTTGCCGGGGTCCGGCCGATGCCGCAGCGGGTTGCGGCGCCGGCGCTCTACAGGGCCAGCCACCGATTGCGAAACGCGGTCCGCATCGACGACGACCTTCCGCTTCCGGCTGCCCTTCGCGCCCAAGCGTCGCTCGCCACTGCAATCGGCCGGCTTTTCCCGGCGCGGCGCGAGTTCCTCAGCATCTTCGCGCAAAAGTCGCCGCGATGACCAAAATTTCAATCGCCATGGCTACCTACAATGGCGCGGCGTA
>JAVVFE010000122.1:0-3390 GCA_032251175.1 Thermohalobaculum sp. | reverse complement strand
GTGCCTGTGCCGCGTGGCGCTGGCCGGCGGCTACCTCGGCCCGGCGTTCGTCGCGATGGGCTGGCGCAGCGCGGCCAAGGACCTGCTGATCGCGCTCACCGGCCCGCGCGGGCGCTGACCCCGCGCCGCCCGGTCATGCCGGCTCGAAGCTCAGCGCCACGCCGTTGATGCAGTAGCGCAGGCCGGTGGGGCGCGGCCCGTCGGGGAACACATGGCCCAGATGCGCGTCGCAGGCGGCGCACACCACCTCGGTGCGGCGCGTGAACCAGCTCCGGTCGTCGTGCTCGGCGACCGCGCCGTCGCGTGCCGGCTGCCAGAAGCTGGGCCAGCCGGTGCCGCTCTCGAACTTGTGGGCCATGTCGAACAGCGCCGCACCGCAACAGACGCAGCGGAACGTGCCGGGGGCTTTCGGGAAATCGTCGTGGGTGAAGGGCCGCTCGGTGCCCTTCCGGCGGGTGACGCGATAGGCTTCAGGCGACAGCCTTGCCTGCCAGTCCGCGTCGCTCAGGGAAACCTTGCCAGACATGCGGTGTTCTCCGTTTCGTGAGCCGGGCGCCTGCGTCATACTGATGTCGCGCCCGCGCCCTTATATAGCGCGAAGCGGCCCCTGCGCATCCCGCGCAGCCGCGGGCCGGCTGAGACGGAGGTCTCGCATGTTCGGACTGGGCAAATACCGCGCACGGCTGGCCGACACGCCGGCGGATGTGCGCCGCTGCCAGCAGTTGCGCTATCTCGCCTTCATCGCCGGGCGCGGTCTCGCGGGCGATGCGCAGGGCCTCGACGCCGACGGCTTCGACGACATCTGCCGCCATGTGATGGTCGAGGACGTGCGCACCGGCCAGTTGGTCTGCTGCTTCCGGATGCTGCCGCTCGCGGACGGCTCGCAGATCGAGCGCAGCTATTCGGCGCAGTATTACGAGCTGTCGCGCCTCAGGGCGTTCCCCGGCAAGATGGTCGAGATGGGCCGCTTCTGCATCCACCCCGAACACCGCGACCCCAACATCCTGCGCACCGCGTGGGCGGCGATGAGCGCCTATGTCGAGGGCGAGGGGGTGGAATTGCTGTTCGGCTGTTCGTCGTTCCACGGCATCGATGCCGAGGAATACCGCGACGCATTTGCGCTGCTGCGCGAGAAGCACCTGGCGCCGCGGCGCTGGCTGCCGCGGGTCAAGGCGCCCGCGGTGGTGCGCTTCGCGCGCGTGTTCCGGATGTTCAAACCCGACCTCAGGCTTGCCATGCGCCGGATGCCGCCGCTTCTGCGCAGTTATCTGGTGATGGGCGGCTGGGTGTCCGACCACGCGGTGATCGACCACGATCTCAACACGCTGCACGTCTTCACCGGGGTCGAGGTCAGGCGCGTCCCCACCGCGCGCGCGGCCCTGCTGCGCCCGCGCGGCGCCGCCGAGGCGTGAGGCGTTTGCGCCGGGCGCGCGGCACGCTATGACGGCAGGCGCCGGGGATTGGTCCCGGTGCCTGCCGGAGCATTCCATGACCGCCCCCTCGCCGTTCGATCCCGCCGCCGTCGCGCCCGAGACCGCCGCCTTCAACGACGCGCTGGAAAAGGCGCTGGCGCTGATGCCGCTGGTCATGAGCGTGCCGCCCGAACTGACCCGCAAGGCGCGGGCCGCGGGGCGCGGGGTATTCCCGGCCGCGGGGCCGCTCGCGGGCTCGGACTGGGTGGCGATCCCGGGTGCCGCGGGCGGGCCCGCGCGGGTGCGCGTGACACCCGGCGCCGGGCGCGGGACCTATCTGCACATCCATGGCGGCGGCTGGACGCTGGGCTGCCCCGACCAGTACGACGCCCACAACCAGCGCATCGCGCGCGCCACCGGGCTCGATGTCGTCTCGGTCCAGTATCGCCTCAGCCCCGAGCACCGCTGGCCCGGCTGCGCCGAGGATGCCGAGGCCGCCGCGCGCTGGGTGCTGGAAACCCGCCCCGGCCCGATGGTGATCGGCGGCGAATCGGCGGGCGGGCACCTGACGATGGTGACGTATCTCAGGCTCGCCGCGGCGGGGCTGGCGGACCGCGTCGCAGGGCTGGTGCTGAACTACGGCGTGTTCGACCTGCGCATGACGCCCTCGGCGCTGAACTGGGGCGGGCGGTATCTGATCCTCTCGACGCCGGTGATCGACTGGTTCGCCGCGAACCTGATGGGCGAGGGCGAGCGCGCCGACCCCGCCGCCTCGCCGCTGCTGGCGCCGCTGCCCGGGCGCCTGCCGCCGGCGCTGTTCCAGTGCGGCACGGCCGATCCGCTGATCGACGACACGCTGTTCATGGCCGCGCGCTGGCAGGTGCATGGGCGCGCCGAGACGGCGCTCTACCCGGGCGGCGTGCATGCCTTCGACATGTTCGATCTTGCCATCGCGCGCGACAGCCACGCCCGGCAGGACGCTTTCATCCGGGCCTGCCTGGGCTGAGAACCCGTTTCAGAATCGCGCCGCCCCATGCTAAGGATTGGGGCATGAACGCGATGCGCCGCAACATGCAGGGTCAGCCAGCCCCGATCCGCCGCCTGTCCGAGGCCGCGGCCAACCGCATCGCCGCGGGCGAGGTGGTCGAGCGCCCGGCCTCGGCGGTCAAGGAGCTGGTCGAGAACGCGATCGACGCCGGCGCGGCCCGTATCGAGGTGGCGCTGGCCGACGGCGGCAAGACGCTGATCCGCGTCGCCGATGACGGGCTCGGCATCCCGCAGGACCAGCTTGCGCTCGCCTTCGAGCGGCACGCGACCTCGAAGATCGACGGCTCGGACCTCGTCAACATCCAGAGCTTCGGCTTCCGCGGCGAGGCGCTGCCCTCGATCGGGGCGGTGGCGCGCGTGACGCTTGCCTCGCGCGCGGTGGGGGCCGATGCGGCCTGGGAGATCGCGGTGCGCGCCGGCGCGGTCGGCCGCCCCCGCCCCGCCGCACGCGGGCAGGGCACCACGGTCGAGGTGTGCGACCTGTTCTCGGCCACGCCCGCGCGGCTCAAGTTCCTGCGCACCGATCGTGCCGAGATGCAGGCGGCGGCCGAGACGCTGCGCCGCCTCGCGCTGGCCGAGCCCGGCATCGGCTTTACGCTGCGCGACGTGACCGGCGGCGGCGAGGGGCGCACGCTGATCAGCCTCGCGCCCGAGACCGGCGAGGCGATGGAGGCCCGGCTTGCCCGCATCGACCGGGTGCTGGGGCAGGGCTTCGCCGGCAACGCCATCACCATCGAGGCCGAGCGCGAGGGCGTGCGCCTCACCGGCTTCGCCGGGCTGCCATCAGCGGCGCGGGGCGCGGCGGTGCACCAGTTCCTGTTCGTCAACGGCCGCCCGGTGCGCGACAAGCTGCTGACCGGCGCGCTGCGCGCCGCCTATGGCGACTTCATCGCCCGCGACCGGCACCCCGCCGCGGTCCTGTGGCTCGACC
>JAVVFE010000121.1:0-8322 GCA_032251175.1 Thermohalobaculum sp. | reverse complement strand
CCGGTGTTCGTAGGTGATGCCCGCCTTCTTGAAGGCGTCGGCGAATTCTTCCTCGTAGATCTGCTGGAACAGATCCTTGAAGCGCCCGTCATAGGCTTTCATGATGGTGTTCTTGGTCGACAGATAGACCGGCCAGCCCTTCACGAGGCCGTAGTTCAGCGAGGCGCGGGCGAAGTCGATGATGCTGGCATCGAGGTTGTACATCGCCATGGTCACCCCGGCACCGGGGGCCTGGAACACCTCGCGCTCGATCACCTCGCCGTCGTCGCCGACGAACTTGATGGTCAGCGTGCCGGGCCCCGGGAAGCGGAAGTCGGTGGCGCGATACTGGTCGCCGAAGGCATGGCGGCCGACCACGATGGGCTTGGTCCAGCCGGGCACCAGGCGCGGCACGTTGCGGCAGATGATCGGCTCGCGGAAGATCACGCCGCCCAGAATGTTGCGGATCGTCCCGTTGGGCGAGCGCCACATCTTCTTGAGGCCGAATTCCTCGACGCGTTGCTCGTCGGGCGTGATGGTCGCGCACTTGACGCCGACGCCGTGCGTCTTGATGGCGTGGGCGGCGTCGATCGTGACCTGATCGTCGGTCTGGTCGCGATACTCGATGCCGAGATCGTAGTATGCCAGCTTGATGTCGAGGTAGGGGAGGATCAGCTTCTGCTTGATGAAATCCCAGATGATCCGGGTCATCTCGTCGCCGTCCAATTCGACGACGGGGTTTTCGACCTTGATTTTCGACATGCTCTGTCCTCCGAGGCGCGCTGCAACCGCTCCGCTTGCGCGGAATCGCGGCGGACAGTAGCGAGAGGGGCGGGGACAGGCAACGCGACTTAATGGCCCTTAAGGCAAACTTTCGGCATGGCAAGAATGGATGAGACCCGCCCGGAGGGGCCAGCACGCGCCCAGGGCGACGGCGCGCCGTCCCGGCGGCTGCGCTGGCGCCGCTTCGTCATGGGGATGCGCACGCTGCTGGGCCGGCCGCAGGGCTTCTTCAGCCCCTACCGCTATGCCGCGGGCGTCGCGGCGCCGGAGGGATACCCAGAACTCGAGGCCATCATCGGCGGCGCCTGGGACGAGATCGAGGGCGTGCTGGACGTGATCGGCGAGGAGGCGGCGACGCTCGCGGCCTTCCGCGGCCCGGCGCCACGGCCGCGCTGGGACCAGTCGTGGTTCCCGCGGCTGGACGGGGCGGCGGCCTATGTGATCGCGGCAGGCTCGGGCGCGGGGCGCGTGGTCGAGGTGGGCTCGGGCCATTCCACGCGGTTCCTGGCGCAGGCGCTGGCCGATGCCGGGCAGGGCGGGCGGATTGCTTGCATCGACCCCGCGCCGCGCGCGCCGCTCGCGGGGCTCGAGGTCGACTGGCACCGCGAGGTGCTGGGGCCGCAGCACATGGCGCTGTTCGACGCGCTCGAGCCCGGCGACATCGCGTTCTTCGACAGCTCGCACCTGCTGTGGCCGGGGACGGATGTGGACATGATCCTCAACCGCATCCTGCCGCGGCTGGCGCCCGGCGTGCTGGTGCATCTGCACGACATCTTCCTGCCCGACCCTTACCCCGTCGACTGGGCGTGGCGGGGCTATACCGAGCAGTCGGGCCTCGCTGGCTGGCTCGCCGGCGGGGCGTATCGCCCGATCTGGGCCTCGCACTACGCGCTGACGCGGATGGGTGCCGCCGAGGCGCCGGGCATCGCGGACCTGCCGCTGCCCGAGGGCGCGCGCGAGTCCTCGCTGTGGCTGGTGCGGGCAGCGCAGTGAGGGGACGACGATGACCGACCCGAGACAGGCCGCGCTTGGCCCCTTCACCATCCTGGTCGAGCCGCAGATGGGCGAGAATGTGGGGGCCGCCGCGCGGGCCTTATGGAATTTCGGCTGGCGGCGGATGCGGCTGGTCGCGCCGCGCGACGGCTGGCCCAACCCGCGGGCGGCGGCAGTGGCCTCGGGGGCGGGGGGGCTGCTGGACGAGGCGCAGATCTTCCCCGACACCGGGGCCGCGATTGCCGACCTGCACACGGTCTACGCCACCACCGCGCGCACGCGCGAGCTGACGAAGCGGGTGCTGACGCCCGAGGCCGCGGCGCACGAGATGGCGGGGCTGATGGCGGCGGGGCAGCGGGTCGGCATCCTCTACGGGCCGGAGCGCGCGGGGCTTCTGAACGAGCACATCGCGCTTGCCTCGGCCATCGTGTCGGTGCCGGTCAATCCGCAGTTCCCGTCGCTGAACCTCGGGCAATGCGTGCTGCTGATGTCCTACGAGCTTCGCCGCCTCGCGGACGCCACGCCCCCCGAGCGTCTGGTCGGCGACCGGCCCGAGCCGGCCGAGGCCGGCGCCATTGCGCGGCTGATGGATTACCTGATGGCCGAGCTCGACGAGGCGCATTTCTTCTTTCCCGAGGAAAAGCGCCCCCACCTCGAGGCCAGCCTTCGCAACATGTTCCACCGCGCGAACCTGACCGATCAGGATGTCCGCACGCTGTGGGGCGTGATCCGCACGCTGGCCGAAGGGCCCAAGCGCCAGCGCCAGCGCCGGGCCGCGCGCGGCCCGGGGCGCGGCCCCGTGCCGCTTGTCGGCGACGGTGACGGGGAATAAGTCTTCGCCCGCAGACCGGGCCGCAACAGGGACAGTCATGTCGAAGCGCGCGATTTTCGAGGACGTGTCGGGCGGAAAGGCCCCGGCGCCGGTGGCCCCGGCCCGCAGCCGCGAGGCGCGCGGCGCCATTGCCGTCTGGCTGTGGCTGCTGGCGGTGCTGGTGGCGGTGATGGTGCTGGTGGGCGGGCTGACACGGCTGACCGATTCGGGGCTGTCGATCACGGTCTGGGACCCGGTGATGGGCGCGCTCCCGCCGCTGAGCGAGGTGGACTGGATCGCCGCCTTCGAGGCCTACAAGGGGACCACCGAATACCAGCTTCAGAACCACTGGATGACGCTTGCCGACTTCAAGCCGATCTTCTGGTGGGAATGGGGGCACCGGTTCCTGGGGCGCGTCATCGGGCTGGTCTGGGCGGTGGGGCTGGCCGGGTTCCTGATCGCGCGCGCTGTGCCGCGCGGCTGGCTGGGTCGGCTGATCGTGCCGGGGCTGCTCGGTGCCGTGCAGGGCGCGGTCGGCTGGTGGATGGTGGCCTCGGGGCTTTCGGGGCGGCTCGATGTCGCGTCCTACCGGCTGGCTGCTCATCTGGGGCTCGCATTCGTGATTTTCATCGTGCTGGTGTGGCTGGCGATGCGCATCCGGTTGGACGAGGTCGCGGCGCTGAAGGCACGCCGCCGCCGGGTGGGCGGCATGGGCTGGGCCGGCGGCCTGACGGCGCTGGTGTTCGCGCAGATCCTGGTGGGCGCGCTGGTCGCGGGCATCGACGCCGGGCGCGGCTATGTCGACTGGCCGTTGATGCAGGGCCAGTTCCTGCCGGCCGAGAGCTTCGAGTTGGTGCCGCTGTGGCGCAATTTCTTCGAGAACCCGGCGCTGGTGCAGTTCATCCACCGGATGCTGGGCTACCTAGTGCTGGTCTGGGCGGTGGCGGCGGCCGTGGCACTGGCGCGGCGCGGCCATGTCGGCATTCGGTCGCGCGGGTTCTGGGTCGCGGGCGCGGTGCTGGCGCAGGTGATCGTCGGCATCGTGACGGTGATGCACGCCTCGCCGGCCCATATCGCGATCTTCCACCAGGCGGGCGCGCTGGTCGTGGTGTTCCTGTTGATGCGCGCCAAGTTCGCGGTCGCCTACCCGGCTGAGGAGCGGATCGCGCGCGGACGCTGAGCCGTCAGCCTTCCCACCGCGGCGGGCGTTTCTCGATGAAGGCCTGCACGCCCTCGGCGGTCTCGGGCTCGAGCATGTTCTCGGCGATCACGCGGGCGGTGTGGGCGTAGGCGTCGTCCAGCCGCATCTCGGCCTGCTCGTAGAAGGCGCGCTTGCCGTGGCGGATGGCGGTGGCGAGCTTGGCGGCGATGGTTTCCGCCAGCCGGCGGGTCTCGGCGGCCAGCGCCTCGGGGGCTGCGGTGCGATTGATCAGGCCATGCGCCTCGGCCTCGGGCGCGCTCAGGAACTCGCCGGTGGTCAGCAGCTCGAACGCCTTCTTGCGGCCGATGTTGCGGCTGAGCGCGACCATTGGCGTCGAGCAGAACAGCCCGATATTGACGCCGTTGACGCCGAAGCGGGTGTCCGAGGCCGCGACCGCGAGATCGCACGAGGCGACGAGCTGGCAGCCCGCTGCCGTGGCGATGCCGTGAACTTCGGCGATCACCGGCTGGGGCAGGCGCGGGATCGTGGTCATCAGCCGCGAGCATTGCGCGAACAGCGCCTGGTAATAGGCGCGTCCCCGGTCAGGCGCCTGCCGCGCGGCCTGCATCTGGCGCAGGTCGTGCCCGGCGCAGAACGCGCGCCCCGCACCCTTCAGGATCACCACCCGAACGCCGCGGTCGGTGGCGATGGCGTCGAGCGCGGCCTGGAGGGCTGCCATCAGCTCCTCGGACAGCGCGTTCAGCGCCTCGGGGCGGTTGAGGGTCAGCGTGGCGATCCCGCCCGCATCCTCGCGCAGAAGAATGTCGGCCATCGCGCGTCCTCCCCTTGCCATCGGCACCGCTTCTCCATGACATGGGCGCGCGGGACGAGGCAAGCGCGCGAGGGGAGCGATGGCGGACACGGGCGTGCGGATGACGCCGGCGGAACTGGCCGCCTTCCTCGACGAGGTGTTCCCCCAGATCCGCGGCGAGATGATCGTCGAGGCGGTGGGTCCGATGACCGCGCGCCTGCGCATGCCGGTGGCCGAGCGGCACCTGCGCCCCGGCGGCACGGTGTCGGGGCCGTCGATGTTCCAGCTTGCCGACTGCGCCTTCTACGTTGCCACGCTGGCGCAGATCGGGCCCGAGGCGCTGACCGTGACGACCGGGGCAACCATCAACTTCCTGCGCAAGCCCGCCGCCGCCGATCTGGTCTGCGAGGCGCGCATCCTCAAGCTGGGCCGCGCGTTGGTGGTGGGCGATGCGACGATCCTACAGGACGGGCAGGGCGGCCCGGTTGCCCATGCGACGCTGACCTACTCGATTCCCCCGGTGCGGCGGTAAATTTGGGGTAACATGATACCCCAGTCGGAAGCCCCATGTTTTCGTTGGAGAATTTTGGAGCCACCGCAAAAAACCGACCTTGACAAGCGCGCCGCTGCGCTGCATACCGCCGCCCACACGGCCGGGAGCCTCGCCCCCGGCCTCGTCAGTTTCAGCGGGAGGGCCGGGCGCACGGCGCGGACCCCCCGGGGACGAAATCGGAGCGGCCATGAAGACCTTTTCTGCGAAACCGGCCGATATCGAGAAGAAGTGGGTCGTGATCGACGCCGAGGGCGTCGTTCTGGGCCGGCTCGCCTCGATCATCGCCATGCGCCTGCGCGGCAAGCACAAGGCGACCTTCACGCCCCATATGGACATGGGCGACAACGTGATCGTCGTGAATGCCCAGAAGGTGCAGATGACCGGCAACAAGCGCCAGGACAAGACCTATTACTGGCACACCGGCTATCCCGGCGGCATCAAGAGCCGGACCGCGAGCCAGATCCTGGAAGGCCGCTTCCCCGAGCGCGTGCTGATGAAGGCGGTCGAGCGGATGATGCCGGGCGGGCCGCTGACCCGCAAGCAGCTCACCAACCTGCGCGTCTATGCGGGCGCCACGCACCCGCACGAGGCCCAGACCCCCGAGGTCGTGGATGTGCGCGCGATGAACCCCAAGAACACGCGGAGCGCCTGAGCATGGCTGAAGAGATCAAGTCGCTGGATGCGCTGAAGGGCACCGTCGCGGCCCCCGAGGCCGAGGTCGTGGTGCGCCATGTCCAGAAGCGCGATGCGCTGAACCGCTCCTACGCCACCGGCAAGCGCAAGGATGCGGTCGCCCGCGTCTGGGTGAAGCCGGGTTCCGGCAAGGTCGTCGTCAACGGCAAGGACGTGAGCGCCTACTTCGCGCGCCCGGTGCTGCAGATGGTGATCGGCCAGCCGTTCCGCGTCGCCAATGTCGCGGGCCGGTTCGACGTGATGGCCACCGTCAAGGGTGGCGGCCTGTCGGGTCAGGCCGGCGCGGTCAAGCACGGAATTTCCAAGGCGCTGATGCTGTGGGATCCGGAGCTTCGCCCGGCGCTGAAGGCCGCGGGCTTCCTGACCCGCGACAGCCGCGTGGTCGAGCGCAAGAAGTATGGCCGCGCCAAGGCCCGCCGCAGCTTCCAGTTCTCGAAGCGCTGACGCGGTCACGCCACATCCGAGACGCCAAGGGGCCCCGTGGGGCCCCTTTTGCTGTGCGGCAGCGGGCGATCGCGCCTCAGCCGCGCGCTCCGGCATCGCCGCCGGCCGCCTGCGGGTTCAGCCGCCACAGCGTCCAGTTGAGAAACGCCGCGAAGCTGACCCAGGCGAGATAGGGCGCCAGCAGCCAGGCCGCCGTCTCGCTGATCGGGGCAAAGACCGCGATGGTCGCGACGATCGACAGCCACAGGCCGATCACCTCGAAGAACGCCCAGTCCGGCCGGCGGGCGCCGAAGAACAGATAACTCCAACCGAAATTTATCACCAGGTGGCCGAAATAGATCGCGAGCGGGAACGCCCCGCCGATCCATCCGGTCTCGCGCCAGACCAGATACCCCGCGGCCGCGATCATGCAATACAGCACCGTCCAGACCGGCCCGAACAGCCAGTTCGGCGGGCGGAAGCTGGGGTGGTTCAGCCCCTCGTACCACGCGCCTGGCTTGAAGATTGCGCCCGAGGCCGCGGTCGCGACATTGGCGCCGATGAAGACGGCGAGGGCGAGTGCGGCATTCACGTCCATGGTGTTCCCTGTCCCCGTGCCGGCGGTTCCCGTCAAGCTGGGGCGCCGGGCCCTGGTTTCAATCCGTCCGCGCCATTCGTCGCGGCCGTCGCCGGCGCGCTCGATTGCGATTCGGCCTGCCGCATCATATCCTTCCCGCGACATCAGCGAGCCGGAGAGCGAGGGATGCAGACCACGGGCGCCGCGCCGCGCGAGATCAGTTATTCGTTCGCCGCAAGCACGCGGGCGGGTCGTGCGCTGATCCGCTCGATCGAGAACATCACCGGGCGCCCGCGCCTGCTGCGCATGGCGATGGGCTACGAGCGCGAGGTCGAGGCCGGCCGCGACTTCTGGGAGGTGATGCGCGAGCGGTATGGCATCGGCATCGAGGCCACGGGCCTTGCGAACATCCCGCGCGAAGGGCCGCTGGTGGTGGTGGCGAACCATCCCTACGGCATCCTCGACGGGCTGGCGCTGGGCAACATCCTGTCGGCGGCGCGGGGCGGCGAGTTCCGCATCGTCGCACATGTGGTGTTCCGCCGGGCCCGCGATCTTGCGCGCATCGTGCTGCCGGTCGACTTCGGCGCGACCAAGGCGGCGCAGCGCACCAATATCGAGACGCGGCGGGCCGCGCTCGACTATCTCGGGCAGGGCGGCGCCATCGGGATCTTCCCGGGCGGCACGGTCTCGACCGCCGCCAAGCCGTTCTCGCGCCCGCTCGATCCGCACTGGAAGACCTTCACCGCGAAGATGATCGGCAAATCCGATGCCGCCGTCGTGCCGGTGTATTTCGAGGGGCAGAACAGCCGTCTGTTCCAGGTCGCGAGCCACCTGAATCCGACGCTGCGGGTGGCGCTGCTGATCAACGAGTTCGGCACCCGGATCGGCGCGCCGCTGCGGGTGCATGTCGGCCGGCCGCTGCCGGCGGCCGAGGTCGCGGCGCGGCGGGGCGATGCGCGGGCGCTGATGGCCTATCTGCGGCGTGAGACCTATGCGCTGGACCCCTCGCCGGTGAAGGATTTCTCGCACGGCCTGTATCTGGGCTGAGGCGGTGGCGATCGGGGTCTTCGACTCGGGGCTGGGCGGGCTGAGCGTGCTGGGCACGCTGCGCCGCCGGCTGCCGGGCGAGCACTTCGTCTATTTCGGCGACAACGCCCATGCGCCCTATGGCGTCAGGCCCGATGCCGAGATCCTGGAACTGACCCGGGCGGGGATCGAGCGGCTGTTCGCGGCGGGTTGCGAGCTGGTCGTGCTCGCCTGCAACACCGCGTCCGCCGTGGCCTTGCGGCCGTTGCAGGAGCACTGGCTGCCGGGTGCGGCGCCGGGGCGGCGGGTGCTTGGCGTGTTCGTGCCGATGATCGAGGCGGTTACCGGGCGCCCCTGGGGCTATCGCGGCGCGCCCCTGCCGGCGCGGCTCGCGAGCGTGGGCTTCTTCGGCACGCCAGCGACGGTTCGGAGCGGTGCCTTCACCCGCGAGCTCGGGCTGCGTGCGACGGGCCTCGATGTCACCGAGATTGGCTGTCCGGGTCTGGTCGAGGCGATCGAGGACGGCGACCGG
>JAVVFE010000120.1:0-8323 GCA_032251175.1 Thermohalobaculum sp. | reverse complement strand
GGCTGGGCCGGGGTGGTGGCCGCAGCCTTCAGCGCCCATGGCGCCGACCGGGTGGTCGCCGAGGTCAACCAGGGCGGCGACATGGTCGAGAGCGTGCTGCGCCAGGTCGCACCGCAAGTGAGTTACCGCGCGGTCCGCGCGACCAGCGGCAAGCGCGTCCGGGCCGAGCCGGTGGCCGCGCTCTACGAGCAGGGGCGGGTGCATCACGTTGGCGCCTTCCCGGCGCTGGAGGACCAGATGTGCAGCTTCACCGCCGCAGGCCGCGGCGGGATCAAGAGCCCCGACCGGCTGGACGCGCTGGTCTGGGCGGTCACCGAGCTTGTGCTGGCGGCCGAGGCCGGGAGCCCCAGGGTCCGCAGCCTCTGACCCGCGGAGAAACGGGAGATACCAAACGATGGGATTCAGACTGTTCCGTGCAGCCGCGAGCCGGGTGCGCGAGGAGAAGGCGTCGGCCGCGGCCGGGCCGATGATGGCGTTCCACGGGCCCGGCCGCGCGGTCTGGAGCCCGCGGGACACGGTCTCGCTGACGCGCAACGGCTATGAGGGCAACG
This sequence comes from Thermohalobaculum sp., assembly GCA_032251175.1. Taxonomy (GTDB): domain Bacteria; phylum Pseudomonadota; class Alphaproteobacteria; order Rhodobacterales; family Rhodobacteraceae; genus Thermohalobaculum. The sequence goes on along the minus strand of JAVVFE010000120.1, from coordinate 7,772 downwards.
TCATCGCCTTTCGCTCGGTGCGCATGGTGGCCGAGGCCGCGGCGGCGATCCCGCTGGTGCTGGCCGAGGGCGGCGCGCGGATGGTCGAGCACCCGCTGCTGGGGCTGCTGGCGCGGCCCAACCCGGCGCAGGACGGGCGCAGCTTTCTGGAATGCGTCTATGGCTATCTGCAGCTTGCCGGCAACGCCTATGTCGAGGGCGCGGCGCCGGGCGAGGATGGCTATCCGCAGGAGCTGCACTGCCTGCGCCCCGACCGCATGGCGGTGGTGCCGGGGCCCGATGGCTGGCCGGCGGCCTATGACTATACGGTGGGGCGCGCGAGGCACCGCTTCGACAATGCGGGCGCGTGGAAGCCCGTGCTGCATCTGAAGGCGTTCCACCCGCTGGACGATCATTACGGCATGAGCCCGCTGGAGCCGGCGGCATCCTCGATCGACGTGCACAACGCGGCGAGCCGGTGGTCGAAGGCGCTGCTCGACAATGCCGCGCGGCCGTCGGGCGCCATCGTCTTCGGCGGCAAGGACGGCGCGCAGATGTCGGAGGAGCAGTATCAGCGCCTGATCCGCGAGCTGGAGGACAACCATCAGGGCGCGCGCAACGCCGGGCGGCCGCTGCTGCTGGAGGGCGGGCTGGACTGGCGGCCGATGGGGTATTCGCCGCAGGACATGGAGTTCCTGCAGACCAAGCACGCGGCGGCGCGCGACATCGCGCTGGCGTTCGGCGTGCCGCCGATGCTGCTGGGGCTGCCGGGGGACAACACCTATTCCAATTTTCAGGAGGCCAACCGCGCCTTCTATCGCCAGACGGTGCTGCCGCTGGCGAAGAAGGTGGGATGCGCGCTGGCGGTCTGGACCGGGGACAATGCCGGCGCGGGACTGATGCTGGAGCCTGATCTCGACGCCATCCCGGCCTTGGCGGCCGAGCGCGAGGCGCTGTGGCGCAGGGTCTCGGCAGCCACGTTCCTGAGCGAGGACGAGAAGCGCGCGGCGCTGGGGCTGGCGCCCCGCGCGGACGCCTGACAGCGGAGGACTTCGATGAGACTGGCAAAGCGGGGGGCGGTGCAGCCCCCCGAGCGGAAATTCGTGCCCGTCACCAACCTGACGGCGGGGGCCGAGGCAGGCGAGGTGACGGGCTATGCCTCGGTCTTCGGCGAGGTCGATCAGGGCGGCGACCGGGTGATGCCCGGCGCCTTCGCGCGGTCGCTGGCGCGGCTGGCGGCGGCGGGGCGGGCGGTGCGGTTCCTGTGGCAGCACGACCCGGAGCGGCCGATCGGCGTGTGGCACGAACTGCGCGAGGACAGCCGCGGCCTGTGGGTGCGCGGGCGGATCGTGCCGGATGTGGCGCAGGGCGCCGAGGCGCTGGCCCTGATGCGGGCCGGCGCGATCGACGGGCTGTCGATCGGCTACCGCGTCGTCAAGGCCGAGCCCAACCGCCACAGCGGCGGGCGGAACCTGATCGAGATCGATTTGTGGGAGGTGTCGCTGGTGACGTTTCCGATGCTTCCCACGGCCCGCGCAAGTCTGGGGGGCGCGGCGTCGCCCGGGCTGGTGCGGGCACTTGCGGCAGCCCTCGCAGATGGGGCGGGCCATCCCTCCTGAGCCCCGGCCGGGGTTCTTTTCTTCCCAAAGGACTGGAGCAGACGATGAGCGAGACCATCGACGAGACGTCCTCGGCACCCGCCGAGGCGAAGGCGGCGGCTGTCGAGTTTCTGAAGAACTTCAACACTTTCCAGGATGATCTGAGCAAGCGCATGACCGAGATGACCAACCGTATCGACGCCCTGGGCGTCAAGTCGCACGAGATCCGCCGCCCGGCGCTGGAGGCCCGCGCGGCCGAGGGCATGCCGCACCAGAAGGCCTTTGCCGCCTATGTGCGGCAGGGCGACGAGGGGGCGCTGAGGGCGCTCGACCTCGGCACCAAGGGGCTGAACACGGCGGTGGCCGCGGATGGCGGCTACCTGATCGACCCGCGCACCGCGGCCCAGGTCGAGAGCGTGCTGCGCTCGGGCGGGTCGCTCAGGGCCATCGCCCGCGTGGTGCAGGTCGAGGCCGGTGCCTATGACGTGCTGGTGGACCATGCCGAGCTGGGCGCGGGCTGGATCGACGAGGTCGCGGCGGTGGGCGAGACCGGCGGCCCGGCCTTCGAGCGGATCTCGATCCCGCTGCACGAGCTGTCGGCCAGCCCGCGGGCGTCGCAGCGGATCCTGGAGGACGCGGCCTTCGACATCGAACTGTGGCTGGCCGAGCGCATCGCCGACCGCTTCAAGCGCGCGGAATCGGCCGCCTTCGTGTCGGGCGACGGCGTCAACAAGCCCAAGGGCTTCCTGACCAAGCCGATGGTGGCGAACGCGACCTGGAGCTGGGGCAGCATCGGCTATGTCGCGACCGGCACGGCGGGCGGCTTCGACCTGAACGACCCGGCCGATGCGCTGGTCGACCTGGTCTATGCGCTGGGCGCCGAATACCGCGCCAATGCGGCCTTCGTGATGAACTCGAAGACCGCGGGCGAAGTGCGCAAGATGAAGGACAGCCAGGGCCGCTTCATGTGGGTCGAGGGGCTGTCGGTCGAGCACCCGGCGCGGCTGATGGGCTATCCGGTCACGATCGTCGAGGACATGCCCGACATCGCCGCCGACAGCTTCGCGCTCGCCTTCGGCGATTTCGGCCACGGCTATACCGTCGCCGAGCGGCCCGACATCCGCATCCTGCGCGATCCGTTCTCGGCCAAGCCCAATGTCAGCTTCTTCGCCACCAAGCGCGTCGGCGGGGACGTGACCGACTTCGCCGCGATCAAGACGCTGAAGTTCGGGCTGAGCTGAGCCGCCCGGCCCTGACTGTCGCCGCCGCGGGGGCCAAGGCTCCCGCGGTCTTCAGATGTGCAGCGATGCGGAGGCATGACGGTGATTTTGAGAGAGGCGGACGGCAACCCCCCGGTCGTGTGGCCCCTGGCCGAGTTCGGCGCGCATCTGCGCCTGGCGAACGGCTTTCTCGACGACGGGTCGGAGGATGCACTCCTGACCACCTGCCTGCGCAACGCGGTCGCCGCCATCGAGCGGCATCTGGCGCAGGCGCTGATCGCGCGGAGCTTCGAGCTGAAGGTGGCCCGCTGGGACCGCGGCGGGCACCTGACCCTGCCGGTCGGGCCGGTCGCGGCCGTCGCGCGGCTGTCGATGGTGTCGGGCGCGGCGGCGATCGACATCGGCGCGGAGGCCTGGGAGCTGGAGCCCGGCACCACGCGCCAGCGGCTGACCGGGCGCGGCGGCGGGGCGCTGAGCCCGATCCCGACGGGATATTGGGCCGAGCTGGGCTTCGTGGCCGGCCATGCGCCCGACTGGGCGGGCGTGCCGGGCGATCTGGCGCAGGCGGCGATGATGCTGGCGGCGCATTTCTACGAGTTCCGCGGCGGGCATGGCCGGGCCGCGGGCGGCATTCCGGCCGAGGTGGCGGCGATCCTGGACCGCTATCGCCCGGTGCGGCTGTGAGGGGGCGGCGATGAGCGCGCCCCGTCTCACCCGAAAGCTGGTTCTTGAGGAACGCGTCCGCGCGCCCGACGGCGGCGGCGGCATGGTCGAGGACTGGGCCGGGCTCGGCAGTCACTGGGCCGCGCTGCGGCCGGTTTCGGCGCGCGAGACCGTTGCGGGCGACCGGCCGGTGTCGCGTGTCACGCATGAGCTGACGATCCGCGCGGCGCCGCCGGGGTCGCCGAAGCGGCCTGCGGCTGACCAGCGGTTCCGTCTGGGCGGCCGGATCTTCGCGATCCGCGGCGTCGCCGAGGCCGACCCCGAGGGCGCCTATCTGCGCGTCTGGGTCGAGGAGGGAGGAGCGTCATGACCTATGCCCTGGCCTGGCCGCTGCAAAAGGCGGTGTTCGAGCGGCTGTCGGCCGATCCCGCGGTGTCCGCCGCGGTGGGCGGGCGGATCCATGACGGCGCCCCGCAGCAGAAAGCGGCGGGGGCCGACGAGGGCCTTTACCTGATCCTCGGCGACGATCAGGCGACCGACTGGTCGAGCGCCGAGCGTGCCGGCGCCGGGCACCTGGTCGGCATCTCGGTGATCGCGCCCAGGCGCAGCTTTGCCGAGGCGAAGGCCGTGGCGGGCGCGATCAGCGATGCGCTGCTGGGCGCGCCGCTAACGCTGGAGCGCGGGCAGGCGGTGCTGGTGAGCTTTCAGAGCGCCCGCACCAAGCGCGAGGAGCGCGACACGCTGCGGCGCATCGACCTGCGATTCCGGGTGCTGGTCGAGGACACGGCCTGACCGGCGCACCCCACCTTGTTTCGACATTCAATGCGGAGAACGGACATGGCTGCCCAGAAGGGAAAGGACCTGCTGATCAAGCTCGACGAGGCGGGGACCGGGGTCTTCGTCACCGTCGCGGGGCTGCGGGCCACGCGGCTGAGCTTCAATCAGGATACGGTCGATGTGACGACGGCCGATGCGCCGGGACAGTGGCGCGAACTGCTGGCAGGCGCGGGGTTGCGGACGGCTGCGGTCTCGGGCTCGGGGATCTTCCGGGACGCGGCCTCGGACGCCGCGCTGCGGCGCGTGTTCTTCGAGGGCCGGGCGCCGGCGTTCGAGCTGGCGATCCCGGATTTCGGCACGGTGAGCGGGCCGTTCCAGATCACCAACCTGGAATATGCGGGGAACCACGACGGCGAGGCGACATTCGAGATCTCGCTGGCCTCGGCCGGCGAGCTTGGGTTCGCGGAGCTGTGAGCATGGTCAACCCTGCGCGCGGCGAAGTGGGCCTGGTGATCGACGGCGTCGAACGGCCGATGCGCCTGACGCTGGGGGCGCTGGCGGAGCTTGAGGAGCGGTTGCAGGCCGGGAGCCTGGTGGCGCTGGCCGAGCGGTTCGAGAGCGGGCAGGTCGCGACCGCCGATCTCATGGCGTTGCTCGCGGCCGGGCTGCGGGGTGCGGGAGGGGAGATCGGCGAGGCGGAGCTGGCCCGGGCCGAGATCGGCGGGGGTGCGCTGGGGGCGCTGCGCGCCGGGATCGCGCTGATGGCCCGCAGCTTCGGCACGGACGGCGGATGACGGCCCCGGCGCCGGCCGGCCGGTGCGCTGCGGCCACGCGCCCGGCCGGCGACCGGCCGGCGCGGGTCGAGTGGCCGGCGCTGATGGCCGCGGGGCTGGGGATGCTGCGCCTTGCGCCCGATGTCTTCTGGTCGATGACCCCGGTCGAATTTGCAGCGGCGCTGGAGGGTGCGGGGCTGGTGCGCCGCGCCGCCGCGCCGTCGCGCCGGGCGGTGCTGGAACTGATGGCGCGCTTTCCCGACAGGACGGAGGGATGACATGCTGAGTGGAACCGAAGGCGATGGGCCGGGCCTGGGCGACTTGTCGCGCGGTCTGCGCGATGCGCGGGGCCTGTCGAGCGGCTTTGCCGCCGAGCTGAGTGCAGCCACCGCCGAGCTGCGGGCCATGGACACCGAGACGCGGCGGCTGTCGCGCTCGCTGGGATCGGGGCTGCGCGAGGCCTTCGACAAGGCGGTGTTCGGCGGCGCGAAGCTGGGCGACGTGATGCGGGGGCTGGCCTCGGACATCCTGGGCTCGACGCTCGATGCGGCGCTGCGGCCGGTGCAGGGCGCGGTGAGTTCGGGGATTGCCGGGGCGATCGGGTCGCTGTCGGGCGCGGTGGGCTCGCTGTTCGGCTTTGCCGGGGGCGGGGCGTTCAGCGCCGGGCGGGTGCGCGCCTTCGCCCGCGGCGGTGTCGTGGACGGCCCGACCCTGTTCCCGATGCGGGGCGGCACCGGCCTGATGGGCGAGGCCGGGGCCGAGGCGATCATGCCGCTGAGCCGCGGTCCCGACGGCCGGCTTGGCGTCGCGCTGGATGGCGGGCGGGCGGCGCCGCAAATCACGATCAATATCCAGACCCCCGATGTCGAGGGCTTTCGCCGCTCGCGCGCGCAGGTCTCGGCCCAGCTTGCCCGCGCCGTGGCGCGTGGCGAGCGGCAGATGTGACGGGAGGCGAGCATGGCATTTCACGAGGTGCGGTTCCCGGCCTCGATCTCGTTCGGATCGGCCGGCGGGATCGAGCGGCGGACGGAAATCGTGCGCCTGGTCAACGGGTTCGAGGAGCGCAACACGCCCTGGAACGCGTCGCGCCGGCGCTATGACGCGGGGCTGGGGGTGCGTGCGCTGGCCGATCTGGACGCGGTTCTGGCGTTCTTCGAGGCGCGCCGGGGCATGCTGCACGGGTTTCGCTGGAAGGACTGGCTCGACCATGCATCGACCGTGCCGGGGCAGACGCCGACGCCGCTCGATCAGGTGATCGGCAAGGGCGACGGGACGCGGACGGCGTTTCAGTTGAGCAAGACCTACGAGCCGGGCGCGCACGCCTTCAAGCGCGACATCCGCAAGCCGGTCGAGGGCACGGTGCGCATCGCGATCGCGGGGATCGAGACCGGGACCGGGTATGCGATCGACCACGGCACGGGCGAGATCGTGTTCGAGGCGCCGGTGGCGCCCGGGGCGGTGGTCACCGCGGGCTTCGAGTTCGACGTGCCGGTGCGGTTCGACACGGACGTGATCGAGGTCAACCTCGCGGCCTTCGAGGCGGGCGATATCCCGTCGATCCCGGTGGTGGAGCTGAGGGTCTGATGCGCGCGATTCCCGAAAGCCTGGGGGCCAAGCTGGCCTCGGGGGTGACCACGCTGTGCCGCTGCTGGATCGTCGACCGGCGCGACGGGGCGGTGCTGGGCTTCACCGATCACGACCGCGACCTGACGGTCGATGACGTGCTGTGCGAGGCGGCCTCGGGGCTCGACGCGGGGGCGCTGGAAAGCTCGACCGGCCTGAGCGTCGATACGCAGTCGGTGACCGGGGCGCTGCGGTCGGCCGCGATCACCGAGGCGGATATCGAGCGCGGCTTCTACGACGGCGCCGGCGTCACCACGCTGCTGGTGGACTGGGAGACGCCGGAGGATCGGGTGGTGCTGAGCCGCGGGCGGATCGGCGAGATCCGGCGCAGCGGGAGCGCCTTCGAGGCCGAGGTGGTCAGCCTGGCCGAGCAGTTGAACAAGCCGTTCGGGCGCGCCTACGTCAAGACCTGCCCCCTGCTGCTGGGCGAGGCGCGCTGTGGCATCGACCTGAGCCTGCCGATCTATCGCGGCACCGGCTTCGTCACCGCGGCAAGTGGCAGTGCGACCTTCCGGGCGATCGGGCTCGATGCCTTCGTGGCCGGTTGGTTCGAGTTGGGCACGATCGCGTGGACGAGCGGGGAGAACACGGGCGTGACGGGCGCCGTGCGGCGCCATCGCGTGATCGGCACGCTGGCCGAGATCGAGCTGTGGCTGGCGGCACCGTTCCCGATGCTGTCGGGCGACAGCTTCGTGATCGAGGCGGGCTGCGACAAGACCTTTGCCGTGTGCCGGTCGAAATTCGACAACGCGCTGAACTTCAGGGGTTTTCCCCTGATGCCGGGCGACGATTGGGCGGCGGGCTACCCGCAGGAGGGAGGACTGCATGACGGCGGATCGCTGCTGCGAAGCTGATGCCGACCTGCGCGCCGCGGTGGTGCATGCCGCCCGCGACTGGATCGGCACGCCCTATTGCCATCAGGCAAGCCGCAAGGGCGCGGGGGCGGACTGCCTGGGCCTGCTGCGCGGCGTCTGGCGCGAGGTGATGGGTGCCGAGCCCGAGGCGCCGCCGCCCTACACGCCCGACTGGTCCGAGGCCACCGGCCGGGAGCGCCTGCTGGAGGCGGCGGGTCGGCATCTGGTGCCGGTGGACGTGCGCGAGGCCGGCGCGGGCGACGTGGTGGTGATGCGGATGCATCC
>JAVVFE010000119.1:0-8447 GCA_032251175.1 Thermohalobaculum sp. | reverse complement strand
GTGGCCGACGCGGCCCACGGCCTGCACCCCGACGCCGCCGCCATGCGGATGCTGGCCGACGGACATTCCGCCGAGGCCGCGCTGGCCGAGAGCGGCCTGCCGCGCACACCGGAAACCATCAGCATCTTCAACAAGCTGGCCGAGACCGCTCAGCTTCTGTCGCAGGACCACGAAGCCGCGGCCATCATCCGCGCACTCGACGGCCGCTTCATCGCCCCGGCGCCGGGGGGCGATCTGATCCGGACCACCGAGATCCTGCCGACGGGGCGCAACCTGCACGGCTTCGACCCGTTCCGCATCCCCTCGCCCTTCGCGGTGGCGGACGGGCAGCGGCAGGCGGCGCGCATCCTCGAGCGCCACCTGTCCGAGGGCAACGGCATCCCCGAGCGCGTGGCGCTGGTGCTGTGGGGCACCGACAACATCAAGCAGGAAGGCGGGCCGATGGCGCAGGCCCTGGCGCTGATCGGTGCGCGCCCGCGGATCGACAGCTACGGCCGCGTCTGCGGCGCCGAACTGATCCCGCTTTGCGACCTCAAGCGCCCGCGCATCGACGTGATGGTGACGCTCTCGGGCATCTTCCGCGACCTGCTGCCCTTGCAGACCCGGATGCTGGCCGAGGCGAGCCTGAAGGCCGCGATGGCAGACGAGCCGCTCGATCTCAATTATGTCCGGCGCCACACGCTCGACTACATGGCCCGCACGGGCTGCGATATCGAGACGGCGGCGCTGCGGGTTTTCTCCAATGCTGACGGCGCTTACGGCTCGAACGTCAACCAGTTGATCGACTCGGGCGCCTGGGACGACGAGGACGAGCTGGCCGACGCCTATTCCAGCCGCAAGTGCTTTGCCTATGGCATCGACGGCAAGCCGGTGAAGCAGCCCGAGCTGTTGCAGGACGTGCTGGGCGGCGTCGAGCTTGCCTACCAGACCCTCGACTCGGTGGAACTCGGCGTCACCACCATCGACCATTACTTCGACACGCTGGGCGGCATCGGCCGGGCGGTGAAGCGCGCGCGCGGCAACGAGATCCCGGTCTATATCGGCGACCAGACCCACGGCGAGGGCAAGGTCCGCACGCTGCGCGAGCAGGTGGCGCTGGAAACCCGCACCCGCGTCCTCAACCCCAAATGGTTCGAGGGGATGCTGAAGCACGGCCCCGAGGGCGTGCGCCAGATCGAGGCGAGCCTCACCAACACCGTCGGCTGGTCGGCCACCACCGGCGCCGTGGACCCTTGGGTCTACCAGCGCGTGACCGAGACCTTTGTGCTGGACGAGGCGATGCGCCGCCGGCTGGCCGAGATGAACCCCAAGGCCTCGGCCCGCCTCGCGAACCGGCTGATCGAGGCGCATGAGCGCAACTACTGGCAGCCCGACGCGGCGACGCTGGCGGCCCTTCAGGCGGCGAGCGAGGAGCTTGAGGACCGGCTGGAAGGCGTGGGCATCTGACGCCCGGACGAGAGGAGAGACGATGGCACCGCTGGAGACACCGACCCTGTCCCGAAGCCACCGCGAGGATGGCGAGGGCAGCGTGCAGGTCCACCTGGACCCGTCGATGAAGATCGAGGGGGCCAAGGTCTTTTCGGTCTACGGCAAGGGCGGCATTGGCAAATCGACGACCTCGTCGAACCTGTCGGTCGCCTTCTCGAAGCTCGGCAAGCGGGTGCTGCAGATCGGCTGCGACCCCAAGCACGATTCGACCTTCACCCTGACCAAGTGCCTGATGCCGACGGTCATCGACGTGCTGGAAAGCGTGAATTTCCACCCCGAGGAACTGCGCCCCGAGGATTTCGTCTTCACCGGCTACAACGGGGTGATGTGCGTCGAGGCCGGCGGCCCCCCCGCCGGCACCGGCTGCGGCGGCTATGTCGTGGGCCAGACCGTGCGGCTGCTGAAAGAGCACCACCTGCTCGAGGACACCGACGTGGTGATCTTCGACGTGCTGGGCGACGTGGTCTGCGGCGGCTTCGCGGCTCCCCTGCAACACGCCGACCGGGCGGTGATCGTGACCGCGAACGACTTCGACTCGATCTATGCGATGAACCGGATCGTGGCCGCCGTGCAGGCCAAGTCGAAGAACTACGCCGTGCGCCTTGCCGGCTGCGTCGCCAACCGCTCGCGCGAGACCAACGAGGTCGACCGCTATTGCGAAAAGGTGGGCTTCAAGCGCCTCGCGCACCTGCCCGACCTCGACGCGATCCGGCGGAGCCGCCTCAAGAAATGCACGCTGTTCGAGATGGGCGACAGCGACGAGGACATCGTCCAGGTCCAGAAGGAATACATCCGCCTTGCCGAGACGCTGTGGAACGGGACCGAGCCGCTGGCCCCCGCGCCGATGAAGGACCGCGACATCTTCGAATTGCTGGGGTTCGACTGATGAGCAACGTCTCCGATATCCCGACCTTCGCCTCGCGCCGCGCCGAGCTTCAGGACTATTTCGACCGCACCGCGTTCGAGGCCTGGCGCAAGCTGACCTCGGACGCGCCGGTCAGCCGCATCCGCGAAACGGTGCGCAAGGGTCGCGACGAAATGCGGGGCACCATCCTGTCCTGGCTCCCCGCCAACCTCTCGGGCCTGCGCCTGCTCGATGCCGGCTGCGGCACCGGGGCGCTGGCGGTCGAGGCGGCCCGGCGCGGCGCCCATGTCGTTGCGATCGACGTGGCCATGGGGTTGGTGGAGGTGGCCGCCGACCGCGCGCCGGCCGAGACGCGCGGGCGGATCGACTGGCGCGCGGGCGACATGCTCGACCCAGCGCTCGGCGCCTTCGACCACGTCGTCGCGATGGACAGCCTGATCCACTACGCCACGCCCGACATGGTGCGGGCGGTGGCGGCGCTGGCGGCGCGCACGCGGGGGTCGGTGGTCTTCACCTTCGCGCCCCGCACGGCGTTGCTCAGCGCCATGCACCTGACCGGGCGGCTGTTCCCCCGCGCCGACCGCGCCCCCGCCATCGTCCCCGCCCCCGGCCGGCGCCTTGCCGCGGCGGTAACGCGCGAGGGGCTCGCGGTCCGGCGCACCCATCGCGTCGCCTGCGGCTTCTATACCTCCGAGGCGATGGAGGTCGTCACGCCATGAGACCCCGGCTGCGCCAGCTCATGAACCCGATGCTCGCGATCCCGCGGCGCTACATGCCGTTCGCGGATGCTGCCAGCCCCGAGTTGCCGCTGCCGAAGCTGCTGCGCCTGTCGATGTTCCAGATCTCGGTCGGCATGGCGATCGTGCTGCTCACCGGCACGCTCAACCGGGTGATGATCGTCGAGCTTGGCGTGCCGGCCTGGGTCGTCGCGCTGATGGTGGCGCTGCCGGTGCTGTTCGCCCCCTTCCGGGCGCTGGTGGGCTTCAAGTCCGACACCCACAGATCGGCGCTGGGATGGCGTCGGATTCCCTACCTCTGGTATGGCACGCTGCTGCAATGGGGCGGCCTCGCCTTCATGCCGATGGCGCTGATCCTGATGTCGGGCGACACCACCGGGCCCTACTGGGTCGGGCCGGTCGCGGCGGCGCTGGCGTTCTTCATGGTCGGCGCGGGGCTGCACACCACGCAGACCGCCGGGCTTGCGCTTGCGACCGACATGGCGCCCGAGGCGACGCGGCCCCGCGTGGTGGCGTTGCTCTATGTCATGCTGCTGGTCGGCATGGCGGGCTCGGCCATCCTGTTCGGCTGGCTGCTGACCGATTTCACCAAGGTGAAGCTCATCCAGATCGTGCAGGGCGCGGCCGTCGCCTCGCTGGTGATCAACCTCTTCGCGCTCTGGAAGCAGGAGGTCCTCAAGCCCCACCTCACCCGCCACGACATCCCGCGCCCCACCTTCCGCGAGGCGTGGGGCGACCTGATGGCGGGCGGGCGGGCCGGGCGGCTGCTGGTCGCCATCGGCCTCGGCACCGCGGGCTTCTCGATGCAGGACGTGCTTTTGGAGCCCTATGGCGGCGAGGTGCTGGGGCTTTCGGTCTCGGATACCACGCTCCTGACCGCGATCCTCGCCGCGGGCTCGCTCGGCGGCTTCGCGCTGGCGGGGCGGCGGCTGATCCACGGCGCCGACCCCTGCCGGCTGGCGGCCTGGGGCGCGGTGGTGGGCGCCTTCGCCTTCGCCGCCGTGATCCTTTCCGCGCCGCTGGGCTCGGCCGGGCTGTTCCGGGCAGGAACGCTGCTCATCGGCTTTGGCGGCGGGCTGTTCGCGGTCGGCACGCTGACGGCGGCGATGGACTTGGCCGACGTGGGCGGCTCGGGCCTCGCGCTCGGCGCCTGGGGCTCGGTGCAGGCGACCGCGATGGGGCTGGCCGTGGCCTCGGGCGGCGCGATCCGCGACATCATGGGGGGCCTCGCGCAATCCGGCGCGCTGGGGCCCGCGCTCGACGACTCCGCCGCCGGATACGGCTTCGTCTACCACATCGAGATCGCCCTTCTGTTCGCAACCCTTGTCGCAATCGGCCCCCTCGTCTGCAGAGCGGGCGCCGGCCGCACGCGCAAGCCCAGTGAATTCGGTCTCACCGAATTCCCGGCCTGACAACCAGTGGAGGATCACATGGCCGCAGAATACATCGTCGGGACCATCGACGCCGCGCAGATCGCGCTCTACGCCTTCTGGCTGTTCTTCGCGGGCCTGATCGTCTACCTGGTGCGCGAGAGCATGCGCGAGGGCTTCCCCGCCATCTCCGAAGCCACCGGCAAGACGCTGAAGGGTGGCGTGCTGTTCTCGCTGCCCAAGCCCAAGACCTTCATCCGCTCGGACGGCTCGACCGTCACCGTGCCCGAGCCAGCGAGCGAGTACGCGCTGAAGGCCGAGCCGACCAACGCCTATACCGGCGCGCCGCTGACGCCCACGGGTGACCCGCTGGTCGATGGCGTCGGCCCCGCCGCCTGGGCGCAGCGCCCCGACCGGCCCGACGTGACCGCCCATGGCGACACCCGCATCGTGCCGTTGCGCGCGGCCAAGGAATTCTGGCTCGACGGGCGCGACGCCGATCCGCGCGGCATGAAGGTGGTGTGCTGCGATGGTGCGACACCGGGCACGGTCGCGGATGTCTGGATCGACCGGGCGGAATACATCGTCCGCTACCTCGAGGTGCAGACCGGCGCGCGCAAGGTCATGCTGCCGATGATGATGGCGGTGATCGATCCCAGCCGCGCCGTGGTGCGGGTGCAGTCGGTCACGGCCGACCAGATGACCCGCGCGCCGGGCACGAAGAAAGCCACTTCGGTCACGCTGCTCGAGGAGGACAAGATCGGCGCCTACTACGCGGGCGGCACGCTCTACGCCACGCCCAAGCGCGCGGAGCCCCTGCTGTGAGCCACGACGATTTCGCCTTCGAGCCGATCCGCGGCCTGCCGGGGCTGCTGCCCCGGGGCGAGCGGGTGATCTGGCAGGGCGTGCCCCAATGGCGGCCCCTTGCGCGGCGCGCGTTCAAGACGCGGGCCGTGGCGCTGTGGTTCGGGGCGATCGTGGCCTTCCGCCTCGGCCAGGCGCTGACCGGCGCCATGGAGCCCATGGACGCGGCCATCTCGATCGGGATGACGGCGGGCGTGGGCGCCGTGGCGGTGGGCATCCTTGCGCTCCTCGCCTGGGCCTATGCCCGCTCGACCGTCTACACCATCACCAACCGGCGCGTGGTGATCCGCTTCGGCGTGGCGCTCGACATGTCGATCAACCTGCCGTTCCGCCAGATCGCGGCCGCCGCCGTCCGGCATCATGGCGACGGCACCACCGACCTGCCGCTGAGGCTCGCGGGCAAGGACCGGCTGGCCTACCTCCAGCTCTGGCCCAATGTCCGCCCGTGGCGCTTCCGCGACCCCGAGCCGATGCTGCGCGCCTTGCCCGAGGGCGACAAGGTCGCGGCCCTGCTGGCCGATGCCCTGCGCGCCTATGCCGAGGCGAGCGCCCGGGGCACAGTGCCCAGCGCCGAACCCAGCCCCGCCCGCGAGCCGCGGGCGGCCGGCACCCCCCTGCCCGCCGGCCATCTGGCCGCGGCCGGCTGAGGAGCATCCGCGATGACCACCACCACCCGCCGCCATGACGACGAGGTGCCGCGCGCCGTGCTGATCGCGGCGGGCGCCCTGATCCTGTTCGTGTTCGCGGGCGTGGCGTTGATCCGGCTGACCACCGCGCCCGAGGCGCCGGGGCCGGTCACCGCGGCCGCCATGACGCAGACCCGCGACCTCGCCTTCCGCGACAACCCCGAGGGCGGGATCACGGTCTGGGACGTGCGCGAGGACCGCCTTGCCGCCGTGCTCGTCCCCGGCGAGGGCGGCTTCATCCGCGGCGTGCTGCGTGCCATGGCACGCGAGCGCCGCACCGAAGGCGTCGCCCCCGGCGGCGCCTTCCGCCTGCGCGCCTATGCCGACGGGCGCCTGTCGATCGAGGATCTGGCCACCGGCCGGGTGATCGACATCAACGCCTTCGGCATCGACAACGCCCGCGCCTTCGCAACCCTTCTATCCGCAAAGGGAGAGCTGCAATGAACCCGTTCGCACTGTTCGGGCGCGAGAGGGTCGACGTGGACTGCACCGTCGAGGTGCGCAACACGTTCGATGAACTCTCGGCCCATGTCGAATTGCAGGACGGCGTCCTCGTGCGCCCGGGCGACGAGGTGCTGGTCCATGGCCGGCCGATCGAGGTGCCCTATGGCCAGACCATCCGGATGATCCGCCGGGCGACCGTGACCCGCGCGACCGCGGCCGAGCGGCTCTGGACCCGGCTGACGGGCGATTTCGATTACATGGAACTTCTGGAATTCAGCTTCTCCGAGGAGGCGCTGTCATGAACGCGCATGCCGAGATCACCGACGCCGCCGTCAGCGACACCACCAAGATGGCGCAGGAGACCACGCTCCTGAACCCGCGCTTCTACACCACCGATTTCGAGGCGCTGGACAAGACCGACGTCAGTTCCGTGCGCGCCGAGTGGGACAAGCTGATCGCCGAATTGAAGGCCGACCCCAACAAGCGCCACTTCAAGAAGACCGCCGACTGGGACGAGATCGACCTCGATGCGCTCGACCCCGAGTTGCGGCGCGAGTTCATCGACTTCCTGGTCAGCTCGCTCACCGCCGAATTCTCCGGCTGCGTGCTCTACAAGGAGATGAAGAAGCGCGGCAAGAACCCCGACATCTGCGAGCTTTTCGCCATGATGAGCCGCGACGAGGCCCGTCATGCCGGCTTCATCAACGACGCGCTGAAGGAATTCGGTATCGGCGTGAACCTTGGATTCCTGACCAAGACCAAGAAATACACCTACTTCCGGCCGAAGTTCATCTTCTACGCCACCTACCTCAGCGAGAAGATCGGCTATGCCCGCTACATCACGATCTTCCGCCATCTCGAGAAGCACCCCGACCAGCGGTTCCACCCGATCTTCAAGTGGTTCAAGGAGTGGTGCAACGACGAGTTCCGCCACGGCGAGGCCTTCGCGGTGCTGATGCGGGCCGATCCGCGGCTCACCTCGGGCGTCAACCGGCTCTGGATCCGGTTCTTCCTGCTGGCCGTGTTCTCGACCATGTATGTCCGCGACCACGCCCGCCCGGCCTTCCATCAGGCGCTGGGGGTGGACATCGAGGAGTATGACCGCAAGGTGATCGGGCTGACCTCCGAGATCTCGCGCCAGTGCTTCCCGGTCGAGCTTGACCTCGACAACCCCGCCTTCTGGGACGGCTGCCGCAGGCTCGCCCGCATCTCGGCGGCGATGGCCGAGGCGTCGAGGCAGGGCCTGTGGGGGCGCATCCGCAAGGCCGGTCTGGGCGCGCGCGCGGGGCTGATCTTTGCCCGGATGTACTTGACCCCGGTCAAGGACAACCCCCTGCCCGAGGATGTCAGACTGCACCCTGTCTGGTGAGAAAGGCCCCGTGCCCGTGACGCATCTGTGGCTGCCCGTGCTGTTCGCGCTGTTCGTCTGGTGGTTCTCCACCGGGGCGATCTTCTGGCTGGCGCGGCGGGGCGAGGCCGCGCGGTCGATGACGCTGACGGGGGCGACGGTCTTGCTGGGCCTCGCGCTGGCCGGCGCGGTCGCCGTCCGCGACGAGGCGACGATCTGGGCCGCCTTCGTCTCGTTCACCTGCGGTGTCGCCGCCTGGGCCTGGATCGAGATCGCCTTCCTGTTCGGCGCGATCACCGGGCCGCGCAAGCGGCCCTGCCCGCCCGATACGGGAAGCTGGGGGCGGTTCGGCTATGCGGTCGCGGCGATCCTGTGGCACGAACTTGCGATCCTCGGGCTGGGGACGCTGATGATCCTGCTGAGCTGGGGCCACGCCAATCAGGTCGGCGCCTGGACCTTCGTGCTGTTGATGGGGATGCGGCTGTCGGCCAAGCTGAACCTGTTCCTCGGCGTGCCCTACCCGCCCAGCGACCTGCTGCCCGCCGATCTCGCACATCTGGGCAGCTTCTTCCGCACGGCGCCGCCGGGCCCGCTGCTGCCGGCGGTGATCACCGGGGCCACGGTGCTGCTGGCGCTGGTGGGCTG
>JAVVFE010000118.1:0-8453 GCA_032251175.1 Thermohalobaculum sp. | reverse complement strand
GCAACGCGTTCAGGATGCGCCGGTCGGTGGCGTCGAGGGTGACGGGCGCGGCGGGCGGGCGGCGGCTCATGCGGCATCCCCCCGCTCGGCGCCGGCGTCCCGGGCGATCAGCGCGCCGGTCTGCTTGAAGCAACGCAGGCTGAACAGCACCTCGTGCGGCGTGTCGCCAAGGTCCGCGGCCTCGGCCGCGCGCTCCAGCGTGGCGATCGCCTCGGCCCGGCTGCGGGCGTGGATCATGCAATACAGCGTGTAGGGCCAGACCCCGGCGACCGGGCGGCGCTGGTAGCACAGCGTCACCCCCGGCACCGCCGCCAGCAACGGCCCCGCGCGCGGGATGTCGGCCTCGGGCACCTGCCAGACCACCATGGCGTTCGACCGCCAGCCCAGCGCCCGGTGGCGCACGATGACGCCAATGCGCGTCAGCACGCCCGCCGCCGCCAGCGCCCGGATGCGGTCGATCACCTCGCCCTCGGCCCGCCCCAGCCGGCCGGCCAGCAGCGCGAAGGGCTGGGGCACCAGCGCCAGCCCCTCGGACAGCGCCTGAAGGATGGCGGCATCGCCGGGCCGGATCGCGCCCGCATCGGCCGCCGCGCGCGGCGCCGGCACCGCCGCGCGGCGGTCGAGCGAGAAGCCCAGATCGACGTTGAAGGGCCGCACCAGCGGCAGGTCGAGCACGTCGAGCCCGGTCTCGGCCCCGATCCGCGCCAGCGTCGCATCGACATGCGCGCGGTCCGGGCCGGTGGCGACGAACCACAGGTTCAGGTCGTGCTCGCGCAGGTAGGAATGGTTCACCCCCGCAAGCTGGCCGATCAGCGCCGCCACCTCGTCGATGCGCCAGTCGGGTGCTGCGACGGCCGCGAGCGTGCTCGCCCCGGCCGTGTTCGGCCGGAAGGTGCCGCCCACCCGGCTGATCGCACCCTCGGCCGAAAGGCGGACGAGGCGGGCCAGCACCTCGGCCTCGCCCACCCCCATCGCCGCGGCGATGGCGGCATAGGGGCGGGGCACCAGCGGCAGGTCGCGCTGCCAGTCGTTCAGCAGCGCATGGTCGTGGGGGTCGAGATGGACCGGCATGCTCACAACCCCGTCCGGTGCGCGCGCGCGGTGAAGAAGATGCCCGAAGGGCTGTCGGCCGCGATCTCGGCGCGTTTTTCGAAAGTCCCGGTGTCATAGACGTCGATCCGCCCGGCATCGCGCACCGAAATCCAGACCTCGTGGCCGCGGGGCGTGAACTCCATGTGCAGCACCGCAGGGCCGGGGGTCAGGGTGTGGACCACCTCGCCCGAGGCGCTGTCGATCACCTGCACGGTGTCGTTCAGGGGATGCGCGAAGTTCACCCACACCTGCCGCCCGCCGGGCCGCGCCACCGCAAAGACCGGCTGGCCGTGGGTGGCGGTGCGGCCCACTTCCGCCAGGCTGCGGGCATCGACCCACAGCACCTCGTGCCGGCCGATGGCGGGCAGCACGAAGCGGTCGCCCGCCAGCGCCCAGCCCTCGAGATGCGGCATCTTGTAGACCGGCAGCGGCGCCTCGCCCTTGCCATAGCCCGCAAGGATGCGGCGGGGCGTGGGCGGGGTGTCCCACAGGTCGAGCGCGCTCAGCCCGTCCTCGCCGAACAGGCCCGCGATGTAGCGCCGCCCGTCGCCGGTGATCAGCGCGTCGTAGGGGTTCGCGCCCATCCCTTTGACGCGGGTGATCGCGGGTTCTGCGCCCGCGAAATCGGCAATCCAGGTCTCGCCCGCGTCCCACAGCGAGAACACGAACCGCCGCCCCGGAGCGTCCACCAGGCCGATGGTCTTCGACCCCGTGGGAATGTCGGCCACCGGCGCCAGCGTGTCCGCGTCGAACACCCGCACGCCGCCCGGCTGGTAGTTCGACACCGCCACCAGCCGCCCGTCGTCCGAGATCGCGCCGCCGATGGCATTGCCCGACTGCATCACCCGCGCGGCGATCGTGCCGGTCAGGATATCGACCTTGCTCAGGCCCCCGTCGCGGCCGAAGACATAGGCGAACCGCTGGTCGGGCGAGTAGACGACCGAGGCATGCGAGAGATCGCCCAGCCCCGCCACCCGGCCGATGGCCGCGCGCGCGATCTGGTCGACGATCACCAGCGAGCCGCTTGCGCGCTCGACCACCACGCCCAGCGCCCCGGTGCCGCGCGTCGTGCAGGGCCGCGCATCGGCGCCGGCCGCGAATGCGGGCGCGGCGGCCGCGCCGGCCGCAAGCCCCAGCGCCGCGCGCCGGGTCAGCGCGCCGCCGGTCGGGGCGCCGCCGGTCGGGGCCGCGCCGCTCACGGGCGCGCGCTCCGCAGCAGGTAGTCGGCGATCCATCGGGCGTCCTCCTCGGAAATCAGCGGGCGCCAGGGCGGCATCGCCGTGCCCGGCACTCCGTCGAGAATGATGGCGGCGAGGCTGTCGGGCTCGGCGCCCGCCAGGGTCATGGCGCGCAGGTCGGGCCCCAACCCGCCCTTCAGCGTCAGCCCGTGGCACGAGCCGCAATCCTGCACCACCAGGCGCTCCAGCGCGGCCGCCCGCTCGGGCGTGACCTCGCCCGCCATGGCGGGTCCGGCCAGCGCGGCCAGCGCGGCCAGCGCGGCGAGGGCGGCGAGTCTAGGCAAGGGCCGCCTCCGCCGCGGGCCGTGCGGCAACGTGCGCGACCAGATCGGCCGGCCGGTCACGGTAGAGCCAGACCACCCGGCCGATGATGAACAGGACCGGCCCGTCGAACCGCGCCTGCGCCGCGTCCCCCGCGAGGATGTCGAGCCGCGAGATCAGCCTGCGCTCGCGCGGCGTGGTCGCGTTGGCGATGGCCATGGCGGGCAGGTCGGCGGGCATCCCGTGGGCAACCAGCCGCTCGGCGATCCCGGCGATGCTGGCCGCGCCCATATAGACCACCAGCGTCGTCTCGGGGTCCGCCAGTCCCCGCCAGTCGAGATCGAGCGGCGCGTCGGCCCGGCAATGCCCGGTGACATAGCGCACCCCCGTGGCCAGCCCGCGATGGGTGAGCGAGACGCCGGCGGCGGCCGCCGCCCCCTGCGCCGCGGTGATGCCGGGGATCACCTCGACGGGGATGCCCTCGGCCATCAGTTTTGACGCCTCCTCGGACCCGCGGCCGAAGATGTAGGGATCGCCGCCCTTGAGCCGCGCCACCGCCAATCCCTGCCGGGCAAGATCGACCAGCAGCGCATTGATCTGCGCCTGCGGCACCGGATGGCGCCAGGGCGTCTTGCCCACGTCGATGCATCGAGTATCCGCGGGGATCAGGGCGAGGATCTCGGGCGACACCAGCCGGTCATGGACCACGACATCGGCGCGCTCGATCTCGCGCAGCGCCTTGAGGGTCAGCAGATCGGGATCACCGGGACCCGCACCGATCAGGACGACCCTGCCCGACGCCGGCGCACCGGCGCGCTCGGGGCGCGGCCGATACGCGGCGTCGCGGCGCGGGGGCTCCAAGCCGGGGCGCGCGGCGGCGGCGGCGGCGGCGGGGCCTGGCTGCTGGATCATCGCGCTCGCTCCTGTGCTCTGGGTCTGGCCGGAAGGATGGACGGGGCGCGGGCGCTGCTCCTTGACTTAAGACAAGCGCCGCGCGGGCCATCACGGCGTCACGGTGACGCTGCCCATCATGGCGTGCGATTCCCAGTGCGGGCCGCAGACATAGGGGTGCTCGCCGGGCGTGGCGAAGGTGGTCTCGACCGATTCCGTGCGGTAGATGCGTTCGGGCTCGGGCTCGCCCGCCGCGCGGAACCAGACATTGTGCCCCGCGCGATCGAGGTTGACCCAGCGCACCGTGGTGCCCGCGGCAACGCCAAGCTGCGGCGGGCAGAAGCTGTATTTGTACATGATCACCACCGTCACCGGCTCGGCGGCGGGGGGGTGGCCGATCAGGTCGGCATATTTCGCCTCGGCC
Organism: Thermohalobaculum sp.; assembly: GCA_032251175.1. Lineage (GTDB taxonomy): Bacteria > Pseudomonadota > Alphaproteobacteria > Rhodobacterales > Rhodobacteraceae > Thermohalobaculum. Next base: position 4,547 of record JAVVFE010000118.1, on the reverse strand, counting down.
TCGGCACAGCGCCGGGCGGTCGCGTCGTCCATCTGGGCGAGGGCAATGCCCGGCAGCGCCAGGCCGGCGAGAAGCGCGGTTGCGGCGAAGGTCGGGAGACGCATGACGTTCTCCTGCGCAATGGGGGTGAAAGACGGTGGCGGCCGGGTCCCGGCCGCCACCACACTCACTGTCCGACGACGTTGATCTGCGCGGCCGGATCGTCGAGCCCGAGCGTGAGGTCGAGCGAGACGTGATGGAACCGCGCCGCGGTGTAGTCGTCATGCACCGCGAACCCCACCGTGTAGAGACGCCCGGGCTCGATCGCCACGTCGCCCGGCGCACCGGGCACGAGCGGCCGGCTGAGCACCACGGTCCAGGTGTCGCCGTCGCGCCGGGCCTCGGCCAAAAGGGCCGCACCGTCGCCCGGCACACGGGTCTCGAGCAGGTGGCCGTTGTCGACCGCGCCGGCGGCGTTCACCCGCACGAGGTCCATGAAGGTCCCGGCCGCCAGGAAGGCCGCGATCTCGTCCTCGGTCCTCAGCTTGTCCCAGCCGCCCAGGGGCGCCTTCTTGCCCGAGATCTCGGTGCGCGATTCGCCCAGGTATTTCGGCACCCCGTCGACCACGCGCAGGCGCTCGGCCAATGCTCCGGCCGCGGCCAGCGCCCCGGCATCGGGCGCGTCGGGCATATAGCGGTTGTCGTTGTGGCAGGTCGCCCAGCAGCCCGCCTGCTCGACCCGCTCGATGCCCGTGCCGGCGATCATCATCGCGACCTTCATCGGGTTCTCGGGGTCCATCTTGCCGCCATCGACGAAGGGCACCGGCGTGTGCGCGCCCTGCTGCCACTGCAACCGCAGATGCAGCGTTTCGCCATCATGGGCGGCCTGCACTGTGACATCGACGGTCGGCCGCTTGCCCGGGATCGGCGTCGGCTCGAGCTTCTCGCCGCGCACGATCTTGGTGCCGATGGCATCGAGTTCCTTGGCGTGGCAGGTCGAGCATTGCTCGCCGCCCTTGAGGAACGGCCGCGCGCCGCCATGCTCCTTGCCGATCTGGACCCATTCGAACGAGGCCTGGCCGGGATAGAACAGCGTCACGCTCCGGGCCGGAACCGCCGACCAGTCGAGACCCGCGGCGACGCCGCCTGCGCCCCCACCCGCGCCCGCAGCCGCGGCCACCGCAGACCCGCCCGCGGGCGCGCCCTGACCGGCAAGCTGCGCACGCTCGTCGGCGCGCGCCGCCTCGACCGCCGACGCGACACGGGCGGCGATCGCCTCCTCGGCGGCCCGGGCCGCCGCCGCCGCTTCCTCGGCCGCCTTCGCCTCCTCGGCCTCGATGAAGGCGAGGCTGTCGAGGAAGCTCTGCGGCACCTCGCGGATATGGGCCGCGACGGGCTTCTCCAGCTCCTCGAGCTGCTCGTCCGGGACCAGATGGCGCACGCTGTTATGGGCGATGCCCTTGTGGCAATCGATGCAGGTCTGCCCGGTCTGCATCGCGTTCAGATGCTGCTGGCGCGCGCGCGGCGCCTGGAACTGCGGCGCCATGGAATCGAGCGTGTGGCAGTTGCGGCATTCGCGCGAGTCGGTCGACTTCATCGCCGCCCAGACGCGGCTGGCCAGCCGCAGGCGGTTCTCCTCGAACTTCTCGCGGGTGTCGATCGTGCCCATCGCCTTGTGCCACAGCTCGCGCGAGGCCTGCACCTTGCGGACCATCTTGTGGACCCACGGGTCGGGGACGTGGCAGTCCGAGCAACTGGCGCTGACGCCGGTGCGGTTCTTGTAGTGAATCGTGTGCCGGTATTCGGCATAGACGTTCTCGCGCATCTCGTGACACGAGATGCAGAAGGTCAACGTGTTGGTCGCCTCCATGGCGGTGTTGAACCCGCCCCAGAACACGATGCCGGCTGCGAAAAGCGCCGCGGCAGTCGTGATCGGCACGCCGAAAAGCACGATCCGCCGCCATCTCCGGCCCCTGCCGGCGGGCTCGTCGTTGTTGTCAGTCATGGTTCTCGCGCTCCATCTGTCCGCGCCGTCATCGCGCTTGGTCGTGCCCATGGCGCGGTCGGGGACACCGCCCCGCCATGCGCCGGACCCTTTTGGGGGAGCGGCCCGGCGCCGGGGCCACGGGCCGCCGGCCTGCGATGGTGTCTGCCAGTGGCAGTGCCGGCGGACGGGAGAGGCCCCGCCCGCCGGTGTCTGACCTCGTCAGGTCACGTGGTTCGACCGGTTATGGACGTTGAACTTGCCGGTCGGCGCGAACAGCCCCTTCACGCGCGCCTTCTCCTCCAGCGTCTCGGCATCGTAGATGATGATCTCGCCCTGGTCGGATTTCGACGTGCTGCGGTTCCACTTCGACACCCAGACCTCCGAGCCGTCCTGGTTGAACTCGAAGTGGACGGCGACGCTGCCTTCGTCCTCGGTGACCTGGATGGTCTTGACGATTTCGCCGGTCTCCTTCGAGATCACCTTGATCGACTGCTGGATCTCGGGCTCGGGGTGCAGCGTCTGGTCGGCCCAGACATACTTGCTGTCCGGGTGGGTCCGGATGAACAGGCCGGGGCCGTCGGTCTCGACGACATAGCAGATCTTCCAGGCCTGATCGGGATGCCCCTCGGGGTCGTTGCCCCAGACCGTGACGTTGCCGACACCCAGATGCGTCGTCCCGCCGACCGGCCCGCAGTTCGGGTCGATCCAGTTCGCGCCCGGGCCGGGATGCGGCTTCGAGCCGGTGTCGATCAGGGCTTCGAGCTTGCGCTCCTTGGTGTCGACCACGACCATCTGGTTCGAGGCATTGGCCGCGATCTGGAAGTAGCGCCCGGTCGGATCGAAGAAACCGTCATGCAGGAACTTGGAGGTGTCGATCTTCTCGATCCGCAGGTTGTCGAGATCGGTGTAGTCGACCTGCCAGACCTGCCCGAGTTCTTTCGCGGACACGAGGAAGGTGGGCTCGTTCGGCGTGGTGTAGATCGCCGCCACCCGGCTTTCCTCGACATAATCGCCGTCGATGTTGACGCCGCGGGTCGAGACGACCTTGAGCGGCTCCATCGTCACGGCGTCGGCGATCACGAAATGCGGGGGCCAGTAGCCGCCGCCGATGACATACTTGCCATCGCCCGATACCGCCACGTCGCGCGCGTCGTAGGCAATCTTGACCTCCGAGACCAGCATCTTGTCCGGCGTCTGCCAGAGGTCGATCTTGGTCATCTTGCCGTCGCGTCCCATGGTGTACCAGAACCGGCCCGGGTTCTCGGGCTCGGCCAGCGCGTGATGCTCGGACGCCTTGATCACATGCACCGCATAGCCGGTCGGGATGTGGACCAGCACCTCCTTGGTGTCGCCGTCGATCACCGCCACCTTGCCCACGTCGCGCTCGATCACGACGAAGAAGTTCTCCCAGTTCCGGCCATGCAGCGGCGCGGTGGGATAGTCCTTGGCCTCGACATACACCTTGCGCGTGGCCTGCATCTGCGTGAGCGACATCTCGGGCGGTTTCGGCGCCTCGAGCTGGATGTAGGTGGCAAGGTCGCGAATGACTTCGGGGGCGAGGATCCCGTCGAAATTGTTCATGCCGCCTTCGGTGCCGTAGGCGATGATGTTCTCGAGCCGGGCCTGCCCCAGCTTGAGGGTGCCGCCCTCGGTCACCGTGCCGTCGGCCGCGGTCTTCTTCCAGGACGGCTCGAGGCTCTTGCCGGTGGCTCCCTTGCGCAGAACGCCATGGCAGCCCGCGCATTGTTCGAAATAGACCTGCTTGGCGTTCTCGAAGGCTTCGGGGCTCAGGGTTGGCGCGGTCTGCGCGAAGGCAGGCTGCGCCACGCCGGAGAGAAGGAGCGACAGACCGGCGCCGAGCGCCATCGTCGACCGTCTCATCCCGGTGTCTTTCGCGGTTTTCATGGCCATTATCTCCGTTCCGCTGGTGAGGCAGGGCGAAGATCGGCGGGACCCGGCCGGGCCGCCTTGACTTTCGTTAAGGCGCGGCACTGGCACCGCAGGGCAGGGTCCGACGCATCGGCCACGTCCGGCGCGGGCTTGTGCCGGGCTGGCTCCCGGCCCGGCCGCGCGGCGTGGACAGGCTGCACCCGATCGAAGGAAAACCACGATGCGACAGCGGATCAGGGCCACGCTTGGCGAGGGGTTCCGGGTGTTTTTTCTCGCCGCGGGGGTCTATGCCCTGCTGGCGATGGCGGTCTGGCTGGGCGTTCTGGCGGCCGGGGCGCAAGGCGGCGCACCCGCCCTGCCCTTCGCGCCCGCGCCCTCGCTGTGGCACGCGCACGAGATGGTGTTCGGCTATGCCGCCGCCGTGCTGGGCGGCTTCTTCCTGACCGCGGTGCCAAGCTGGACCGGCACGGCCGCCGCGCGGCGCGGGTATCTGACGCTGGCGGCCGGCGCCTGGCTTGCCGGGCGGCTTGCGGTCTGGTGGTCGGGCGCGCTGCCGCCGGGGCTGGTGGCGGGGCTCGACCTCGCCTTCCTGCCGCTGCTGGGGGTGAAGATCGCGCTGCAACTGGCCAAGCGGCCAAAGCCGCAGAACGTGATGCTGGCCTCGCCGCAGCGTCCGCACATCGCCGAGCTG
>JAVVFE010000117.1:0-8510 GCA_032251175.1 Thermohalobaculum sp. | reverse complement strand
CGCCGGCAACGACGCCACCTCCGCCCCCGCCGCCCTGTTCGGCGCCGGCGGCATTGCCGCGGGCCAGTCGCGCCCGGCCGCATCGACATAGGGTCCGCCGGGCCGGTCGAACAGCGCCGGCGCGTCGAGCGCGATCAGCTCGAGCCCGGCCGCGTGCCCTGTCACCAGCCGCGCCGGGCCGCCCGGCAGGTCGGGGCAGGGGATCTCGGCCACCGGCGCGAGCGCCGCCATCACCGCCGGATAGCCCGGCAGCAGCACCCGCACCGCCACCCCCTCGGCAGCCAGCGCGCGCGGCAGGGCACCCACCACGTCGGCCAGCCCGCCGGTCTTGACGAAGGGCGCGCATTCCGAGGCGGCGAACAGGACCCTCATTGCCCGCTCATCCCCCCAGCGCATCGATCATCGGCTGGGTGATCAGGCAGACCCCGCCCTCGGTGCGGCGGAAGCGCCGGGCGTCGGCCTCCGCGTCCTCGCCGACCACCAGGCCGGGCGGGATGCGCACGCCGCGGTCGATCACCACGTCGCGCAGCCGGGCATGTCGGCCGATCTCGGCATAGGGCATCACCACCGCGCCCGAGAGGTCCGACCACGAATTCGCCCGCACCCCGGTGAACAGCAGGCTGCGCGTGACGCTCGATCCCGAGATGATGCAGCCGCCCGACACCATCGACGACACCGCCGAACCGCGCCGCCCGTCCTCGTCATGGATGAACTTGGCGGGCGGGGTCTGCTCGGCATAGGTCCAGATCGGCCAGGTGGTGTCGAACAGGTCGAGTTCGGGCTCGAAGTCGGTGAGGTCGATGTTCGCTTGCCAGAAGGCGTCGATGGTGCCGACATCGCGCCAGTAGGGCGCCTTCTCGGTCCCGGTCATGATGCAGCTTTGCGAGAAGGGATGCGCCACCGCCTTGCCGCCCCTGACCAGCATCGGGATCAGGTCGGCGCCGAAGTCGTGGCTCGAGGCGGCGTTGGTCTGATCGGCGCGCAACAGGTCGAGCAGGAAGCCGGTGGCGAAGACGTAGATCCCCATCGAGGCGAGGCAGACGCCGGGGCGGCCGGGGATCTCGGGCGGGTCGGCCGGCTTCTCGACGAAATCGGTGATCCGGCCGGCGGCATCCACCGCCATGACGCCGAAGCCGCTGGCCTCGGCGCGGCTCACCTCGATGCAGCCCACGGTCACGTCGGCGCCGGTCTCGACATGCTGGCGCAGCATCAGTTCGTAGTCCTGCTTGTAGATGTGATCGCCGGCCAGGATGACCATGTAGGCCGGCGCATAGCCTTCGATGATGTCGATGTTCTGGGTCACCGCGTCGGCGGTGCCGAGATACCACTGCCCCTCGTCCACCCGCTGGCTCGCGGGCAGGATGTCGAGCATCTCGCGGCGTTCCGCCCGGAAGAAGTTCCAGCCGCGTTGCAGGTGGCGGATCAGCGAGTGCGCCTTGTATTGCGTCGCGACCCCGATGCGGCGGATGCCGGAATTGACCGCGTTCGACAACGCGAAATCGATGATCCGCGCCTTGCCGCCGAAATAGACCGCCGGTTTCGCGCGCTTGTCGGTCAGCTCCTTGAGGCGCGAGCCGCGCCCGCCGGCCAGCACGAAGGCCATGGCGTCGCGGGCGAGGTTGGTGGGGATCTCGGGGCGCCGGGTCATGGGGGCTCCTTCGGGGCTGGGGGACGCGGTGCCGGCGGGGCCAGCCGGTGCGCGTGGCGCCCGGCCGCTCACGGTGCGAACCGCGCGGGCGAAAGGGCCGCAAGCGTCGCGCCTGCGACCCCCGCGGGCAGGGCGCCACCGGCGACCAGATGGGCCGCGACCGCCGCCATCGCCGGGGCGGTCTGGATGCCGTAGCCGCCCTGTCCGGCAAGCCAGAAGAACCCCTCGGCGTCGGGCGCGAAGCCTGCGACCGGGGTGCGGTCGGGGGCGAAGGTGCGCAGCCCGGCCCAGGTGCGATCGACCCGCGTGACCGGTTCGGTCACCATCGCCTCGTAGCGCGCGAGGCCCTCGGCGATCACCATGTCGTCGGCCCAGGCGTCCATCGGCTCGACCGGGTCCTCGTCGGCTGGGCTGACCATCAGGCGGCCGGCATCGGGGCGGGCATACCAGGTTTCGGCGGCGTCGGCGAACAGCGGCCAGCCGGTCACATCGCGCCCGCCCGGCGCGGGGATCAGCGCGGCCGAGCGGCGCAGCGGCCTCAGCCCGACCGGCGCGACGCCGGCCAGGGCCGCCACGCGGTCGGCCCAGGCCCCGGCGGCGTTGACCACGATGGGCGCAGCGAACGCACCCGCCCGGGTCGTGGCCTGCCAGGCCCCGCCGGTGCGCGCGAGCCCGGTGACCGCCGCGTTCGGCACCACCCGGCCGCCGCGCGCGCGCAGCAGCCGCAGCCAGCCCTGCAACAGCCGGTCGACGTCGATGTCGCGGGCGGTTTCCTCGAAGGCCGCGGCCGAGATTGCCGCGCGCCGCAGGATCGGCACCATCGCCACGGCCGCGTCGGGATCGAGCGGCACCAGCGCCGGGGCCGAGGCCATCAGCGCGGCAAGCCGTGCCTCGTCGCCGGGCGCGGCCAGCACCAGCTCGCCCCGCGGGGCGAGCAGCGGCGCGTCGGCCAGGTCGGGATCGGGGCAGGCCAGCGCCGGCTCGCTGGCGGCGGTGAGCGCCTGGATGGTGGCGTTGCCGTAGTTCAGCAGGAAGGCCGCGGCCGAGCGCCCGGTGGCGTGGTATCCCGGCGCGCCCTCGGCCTCGAGCACGATGACGGAGGCATGCGCGGCGATCCGGGCCGCGGCGCTGGCGCCCGCCATGCCCGCGCCGATCACGATCACATCCGCCGTCCCGGTCATGCCCCGCCCCTGCCCAGCGCCATGCGGCCCCGTCAGTCAAGCCCGGAGCGCCCCCCGGCGCAAGGGGCAAGGGCGGACGGGCGCAGCGGGCGTTCGGCGGGCGGTGACGGGGCGCGGCGGTTCACGTCCGCGCCATCGGCTGTTGGGTTGGTGTTGCAGGCGCGTTATATCAGGCGCGTTATATGATGCAGTGCAGCGAGCAGCGTGCCGCCTGCACCCGCCGCCGACGCTGCGCCCCGCCTGCGAGGAGATCCCGCCGATGACCACGCCCGCCTGCCCGTCGCGTCCCGCAAGCTACGACAAGAAGGTCGCGCTGGTGCTTCAGGGCGGGGGTGCACTGGGCAGTTACCAGGCCGGGGTCTACGAGCTGCTGGCGGGGTCCGAGTATCAGCCGGACTGGGTGGCCGGGATCTCGATCGGCGCGATCAATGCCGCGATCATCGCGGGCAACGCGCCCGCGGCCCGCGCCGCGCGGCTGCGCGCGTTCTGGGAGGGGGTCACCCAGCCCACCGCGCACTGGCCCCGGGCGTTGGGCGCGCCGTTCGGCACGGTGCAGCAGACCTCGGCCGCGGCGCTGGCGCTGGTGTTCGGCCAGCCGGGCTTCTTCGCGCCGCGCGGCGCGCTGGACTGGGTCGCGAAGCCCGGGCCGCTCAGCTACTACGACACCTCGGCGCTGAAGGCGACGCTCGAGCGGCTGGTCGATTTCGACCGGATCAATGCCGGCGGCGGGACGCGGCTCAGCGTCGGCGCGGTCAATGTCCGGACCGGGCGGCTGGTCTATTTCGACAGCGCCGAGATGGCGATCCGCCCCGAGCATGTGATGGCGAGCGGCGCGCTGCCGCCCGGGTTCCCGCCGGTCGAGATCGACGGCGAGCATTACTGGGACGGCGGGCTGGTCTCGAACACGCCGCTGCAGCATGTGATCGACTTCTATCCGCGGCGCAGCCGCCTGATCTTTCAGGTCGATGTATTCCAGGGCTATGGCGCGGTGCCTGCCAATCTCGACCAGGTCAGCGAGCGCGACAAGGACATCCGCTATGCCAGCCGCACCCGCACCGTGACCGAGACCTTCGCCGAGAAGCACGACGTGCGCCACGCGATCACCGAGCTGCTGGACACGCTTCCCCCCGAATGGCGCAAGACGCCGGAGGCCGAGCGGCTGCATGCCTTCGGCTGCGTCACGACGATGGATGTCGTGCAGATGATCTACCGCCCGATGGCGCCGCAGGGCGCGTCGAAGGATTTCGAGTTCAGCCGCGCGACCATGGAGGCGCGCTGGCGCCAGGGCGTCGCCGACGCCGAGGTGACGCTGCGGGCATCGCCCTGGCTTGCCCCGGCGCCGCACGAGGTCGGGCTGCGCAGCTTCGATGTTGTCCACGACATCCTCGTGGGCAAGCGCCGGGCGGACGATGCCGCCGCAGGACGCGCGCCGCAGGGCTGAACCGGCGCCGCGCATCTGGTCGGGGCAGGGGCGTGGGCCGTCACACCGGCGCCGGTCGCTCAGGCCTTGCGGTAGTAGCTGTAGACCGCCTTGTAGCTGCCGTAGCCGCCATAGGAATACTTCGCGAGCCTGAGCCGGTCGACCTGCGTGAGAACCGCGCCCGTCACCGGCACGCCATGCATCGTCAGCAGTTCGAGGGCATCCGAGGCGATGGCGCGCGTGGTCTTGCGCCACCGGATGCAGAACACCACCGCATCGGCAACCCGCGCGATCATTCGCGCATCCGACACCGCGAGAACCGGGGGCGTGTCGAGGACGATGAAATCGAAGCGCGCCCGTGCCTCGTCGATGAATCGGGCGAAATGCTCGGACGCGAAAAGATCGGCGGGGTTTGCCGCCATCGTCTCGGCCTGGAGGACGAAGACGCCCGAGGCTTCGTTGTAGACGGCAGCGTCGGCCAGCGACGCCTCGCCGGCGAGGACCGCCGCGAGCCCGGGCCTTTCCGGGCGGCCGAAGTATTGCGCGAAGATCCGGCGGCGCATGTCGCATTCGACGATCAGTACCTTCTTGCGCGTCGCCGCCGTGACGATGGCGAGCCCGAGCGAGAGCGAGGTCTTGCCCTCGGCCGGCATCGACGAGGTCACCATCACCACCTTCGGCGGCTGGTCCATGTTGGCGAGCTGGATCGAGGTGCGGATGTTGCGCAGCGATTCCGACAGGTCCGACGTGCCGGGGGCGACGAGACGCTCGAACAGCCGGCGCCGCGAGCGGGCCGGCGCAACCGGGACCGTGCCGAGCAGCGCAAGGCCGGTGGCGTCGGGGATCTCGTTGGGCAGCTTGAACCGGGTGTCCCAGGTGCCGGTCACCAGCACATAGCTGACCCCGGCGAAGGCGCCCAGGAACAGGGCGATCGCCATCGTCGCGACGCTGCGCGGCGAGGTCGGCGCAGTGCGCGGCACGGCCTCGGAAATCACGCGGGCATCGGCCTGCTGGATCCCCTCCTGCACCGCCGTTTCGCTCTGCCGGGTGAGGAAATAGGCATAAAGCGCGCGGCTCGCCTCGGTTTCGCGCTCGAGCTGGCGCAGCGCGATCAGGTCGTTGGCCTGCCGGGAAAGCTCGGCTTCGACGCCCTGGATCGTGGTGCCCAGCAGGCGAGCCTGCTCGGCGCCGTCGGTCGCATCGCGTGCGAGCCTGGCGATCTCGCGGTCGACCATCGCCGCGATGCGCGGCGCCAGCAGCGCCTTGCGCTCGCCGGTGGCACGGTCGTGCTCGGCCAACAGGGTCGTGATCTCGCGACCGGGCAGCAGCGCCGCTGCGCCCAGGCTGTCGCCGGCGGCGGCGAGCGGCTGAACCAGCGCGAGCTGCGCCCGGGCGGCGGACGCCGCGCTCTGGGTCTGTGCCAGACGGGCGCGCAGATCCTTGAGCTGCTTGTTCTGGAGCTGGAGCGCGTCCTCGCTGACCAGCTTGGAGTTGGACTGGAACTCCTCGACCTTGCGTTCCGCCGCCTCGAGCCGCGCCTTCAACTGCACGACACGATCGGTCAGCCACTCGGTCGCCTTCGCCGTCGCGTCGAATTTCGCCTCGAGCTGGTTGACGATGTAGGTGTCGGCGATGGCGTTCGCGATCGCCGCCGAGGTTTGCGGCGAGGGGCTGGTGACCGCGATCTGGAAGACCGGGATGAACTCCTCGGAGCTGACCGCGATCATGCCCAGAAGCGTGTCGACCGCGACATCCTGGGCCGAGAGCGCGACGGCGGGGCCCGCGGCGGCGCCGTCCGTGTCATCTTTCTGCGCGATCATCTCGCGCAGGGCGCGCAGGCCGCCAGTGATGCCCGCGACGAGGCGCGAGACCAGGCCCGATGCGGCGTCCCGTTCGGGCCTGAGCGAGGGATTGAACAGCGGGTCGTTCGTGAGGTCGAGCCGCTCGACGACCCGGTGCATCAGGCCGCGCGAGGTCAGCACCGCGAATTCGGTCATCACGGTGGAGTAGTCGGTGCCCAGACCCGAGGTGACGGCCGTGAGGTCGATCACCTTCTCGGCGCGGGTGTTGAGGGCGACCGTGCTCGATGCCGTGTAGGTGCGCTCGGCCCTGGCGAGGTAGACGAAGGCGAGGCCGAGCGAGACGACCACGAACAGCACGATGGTCCATTTCCGCTCGAACAGGGTGACCAGAAGCTGCCGCAGATCGACCGCGTCGTCGCCGCGGGGCCCGGCACTGGGGTGGCGGCCCAGGCTGCCGTCAACCCTGCTCTGAGCAATCTTCTGCAACATTCGTCCCTCGCAAGCCGTTACGCACGCACGCCGTCGATATCCGACACCAGTTTCGGTGGTTCGTATCGCGTCGCCCCCGGATCGGCCAGCAGTTTGATCCGCCGGTCTGCGGCGCGCTGCGGACATGACCCCCATGGTTCCAGCATATCTGGAAAAAGATGTCCATTTTTGGGATTCGCGGCGGCGAAGGCAAGATTGCCGCATTCATGGCGCAGGCTGTGCATCTCAGGCCGGATCGGGCGGGGCGACGGGCGCGGCTGCGTCCCGGGCGGGGTCTCCGGCCGCGTGCTGCGCGTCGCGGGCCTGGTCCGGCTCGGCGCCGTGGGCCGCGCGCGCGGAATAGGCGGCGAAGCTCAGCAGCACCCAGAAGAACAGCCCGTTGCCGCCGAGCGAGAACATCGTCACCTCGGCGACGTTGCTGAGCGGAACGGCGAAGGCGAGGGCGATCAGGGCCGAGCGCCGCGACCAGAGCGCGCGGCGGATGATCGCGATCATGAACAGGATGAACAGGGCGGTCCCGATGATCCCGGTTTCCTCGAGCAGGGCGGTGACGATGAACCCCTTCTCGACCGGGACGCTCGCGGGCAGGCCCAGCACCGGGTCGTACTGGACGACCATGCGCGCCGGATCGCTGGGAAGCCCGAAGCCGATCCCCAGCATCGGATGATCGAGGAAGTTCATGAAGGATGTGAAGATCAGTTGGCCCCGACTCTGCTCGAGCGATTCCGCGATGTCCTGCGGATTGCCGCGACCTTCCTTGATCGCGAACTGGTAGATCGCTTCGCCCACCGCGGGAAAGATGATGAGGAGGAGCAGGATCACCGTCGTGGTGACCAGAAAGGTATTGCGCGCACGGCTGCGCTGGGCGCCGCTGGGCGCGAAGAACAGCGCGACGAAGGTGACGCTGCCGATCAGCGCCGCGACGCCGACCCGCGCCTCGGTCGCGATCAGCGAGATCGAGCCCACCACGATGGTCGCGAGCAGCAGGCGCGAGCGATCATGCTCGACAAACCGCAGGACGAACAGCCAGGACAGCACGACGCCGAGGAAGGCACCGTAGAACTGCGGATGCGTCAGGATGCCCTGGAACCCCGAGCCATTGCGGAAATAGCCCACGCCCGAGACGATCAGCGGGAAACTGGCGAACACGATCACGACGACCAGGCGGAACAGCCAGCGTTCGAACCGGGGGCTGTCGTCCAGCAGATAGACGCTCCACAGCATGCCGATGACACCCACGCAATAGGACGCGACCTTGAGCAGCGATATATCGACCGCATAGGAAACCACGACCGCCGCCAGCGCCGCATAGGCCGGGAACGCGATTGTCGACACCACCAGACGCGGCACCAGCCCGCGCGATGTCCAGATGCCGCGGAACAGGGCCGCGGCGAACACCGAGAAGATCACGGCATAGCGCAGCGATCCGCCGGCCAGGCCCTCGCCGACGATGCCGGGGTTGAGCACGGTCATCATCCATGTCAGCGCGAGCGCGCGCAGCGCCAGCGAGGGGCTGACCAGCGCGCCGAAGGCAAGCGCGGCCATGAGGCCCGCGCGCGCCTGCGGCACCGCGAGCGACAGCGTCAGCACGCCGCCGATCACCAGGTAGTCGGCAACGCTCTCGCCCAGCCCGAAAATCAGGGGGGGGCGGCTGCGTGTTCTCTCCATCCCTGCTCCCCGTGCGATCGCGCGATCAGGCGGCCGGCTGCGTGGCCGAGGAAAGACTGGCCTTGCCCATGCCTGCCGCGCTAACTAACCGCACATCGCCCGCCTTGTCCCGGACCATCGCCATGCCGCCGCCCGACCGCCGCCCGCGCCTTGCGTTTTCCTGGTCGGGCCTGCCGCAATTCGCCGCCTGGCTGATGCGCGCGGCAATCGGGGCGCATGGCGCGCGATGCATGGTGGTCGGAACCCGGCCGGGCGTGCCGATAGGTGGCATGGAGGAGGTCCTCGGTCAAAGCATTGCCTGG
>JAVVFE010000116.1:0-8511 GCA_032251175.1 Thermohalobaculum sp. | reverse complement strand
CTGCCGGGTTCCGGCCCGAACGGGCGGTGCTGCGCGATGGCCTGACCGGCAGGGTCGTTTTCGCGGCGCCGCTGGCGCAGGCCGCCATCTCGCGCTGGGGGGCGCCTTACCTTCATGTTCATCGTGCCGACCTGCTGGATGCGCTGACAGATGCGGCGCGCGCGGCGGGAGTCGACATTCGTCTCGGCGCCGACGTCACCGGCTGGGAGGAGACCGACGCCGGCCTGACCGTCCGCCTGAGAGACGGCGACCCGCTCGCCGGCGTGGTGCTAATCGCCGCCGACGGGGTGCGCACGCGCCTGCGCGAGGTGCTGGACGGCCCCGCCCCGGTGCGCTTCACCGGGCAGGTCGCCTGGCGCGCGGTGCTGCCGGCGGCGTCCCTGCCGGTCGGCCTGATCCCGCCGGATGCGACGGTCTGGGCGGGCCCGGGCCGGCATGTGGTGACCTATTACCTGCGGGGCGGGGCGCTGGTGAACCTCGTGGCGGTCGAGGAGACGCCCGACTGGGTCGAGGAGGGCTGGTCGGTTCCCGGCGATCCCATGCAGCTGCGCGGGCTGTTTGCCGGATGGCACTGGGCGGTGGTGCGCGCGGTCGAGGCGGCTGGCGCGCCGCTCAGATGGGGGTTGTTCGACCGCCCGCCGCCCGGCAGTTGGGTGCGCGGGCGCGCGGCGCTGCTGGGCGATGCCTGTCATCCGATGCTGCCCTTCATGGCGCAGGGCGCCGCGATGGCGCTCGAGGACGCCGTCGTGCTGGCGCAGGTGCTCGACACGCTGCCGGTGGCCGAGGCGCTGCGGGCCTACGAGGCCCGCCGCCGGCCCCGCACCACCCGGGTGCAGGCGGTCAGCCGCGGCAACGCAGACCTCTTTCATGCCCGCGGCCTTTCGCGCATCGTGCGCCACGGAGCGGTCGAGGCGGCGGCGCGACTCGGTCCCGGGATCGCGACCGGGCGGCTCGACTGGCTCTATGGCTTCGACGCGGCCGGGGGATGTGAATGACCGTGTGGGCTGTCGGGATGAAGGAGACGCCGTTCTGGCACGAAGCCGCACCGCCCGAGCCACCCTCGGGCACGCCGGCGCCGCCGGACACGGATGTCGCGATCATCGGCGCGGGCTACACCGGCCTTGCCTGCGCGATGGCGCTGGCGGCCGCCGGGCGGCGGGCGGTGGTGTTCGAGGCCGGCGCCCCCGGGGCCGGCGCCTCGTCGCGCAACGGCGGCATGATCGGCTGGGGACACCGGGCCAAGATCGAGACGCTGGCGCGGACCTATGGCCGCGACAATGCCGTCGCGATGCTGGGCGAGGCGCGCGCCTCGCTCGATTTCACGCTCGCGCTGATCGACCGCCTGCCGGGCGAGACGATGTATCGCCGCACCGGACGGTTCCTCGGCGCCGCCTCGCCCAGGCACTTCGCCGCCCTTGCCGACTGGGCGCGGACCGAGGCGCCGGTGCTGGGCATGGAGGTCGCGGTGGTGCCGCGCGCCGAGCAGGGGCGCCACATCGCGACCGACCTCTATCACGGCGGACTGCACCTGCCGCAGCATGGCGGCCTGCACCCGGCCCTGTTCCACAAGGCGCTGCTGGATGCAGCGCGCGGCGCGGGCGCTGCGGTGATCGATCACTGCCCCGTCGCGCAGCTTGCGGGCGGTCCGGGCGGCTGGACGTTGCGCCACGCGCAGGGCGAGACCCGGGCGGCCGAGGTGGTCTATGCTGGAAACGGCTATACCGGCGGCAGCGCGGGGCCGTTCGCGAGCATCGCCCAACGTCTGATCCCGATCCCCTCGACCATCATCGCCACCGAGCCGTTGGGCGCCAACCGGATGGGCCACCTGTTTCCGGGCGGCAACATGATCGTCGAGACGCGCGCGACCCACGGCTATTTCCGCCCCGACCCCTGGGGCGAGCGAATCCTGTTCGGCGGGCGCGCATCGCTGAACATCCTGCCCGAGCGCGAGAGCGCGCGGCTGTTGCGCGACATGATGCTGAGCGTCTTCCCCGATCTGGGCGATGTCCGGCTGACGCATTCCTGGAAGGGCTTCGTGGCCTTCACCTTCGATGGCGTGCCCCATGCCGGGCAGCTTGGCGGGGTGTGGCATGCCTGCGGCTATAACGGTTCGGGCGTGGCGATGGCGCCCTATCTGGGCTGGAAGCTCGCGCAGCGCATGCTGGGGCTGGCGGACGGGGCGACCGGCTTCGACCGGGCCGCGTTCCGGGCGCAGGCCTTCTATCGTGGCAACCCCTGGTTCCTGTCGGTGCTGGAACTCTGGTACAAGCTCAAGGATCGGCGCGAGGGCGTGGCGGCGATCCGGCGGCGGGCCTGACCGCGGGGTCCGGGCCGCCAAGCCTTCCGTCGGCGTGCTTTCGGAACGATTCATACCAGCTTGCATTGATCGGAATTGATCGTTGGGACTTCCGCTGCGCCCTGCCCCCGAGCCAGGGCCTCGCACCGCTGACGACGCGAGGCGCGCCTTGGGTCAAGCCCGGGGCGCGCGCAGCACAGTCAGGACTGCATGGGCCGGACTCAAGGAAAACTGGTATCACCTCCATTCCGTTTCAACTGGATCGGAAAATGCGATAGGCATGGCGCGCAACCTGACGGAGGAGCGCATGATCGCCATCATTTTCGAGGTCGAACCCGCCGAGGGCGCGATGGAGACCTATCTCGAGCACGCAGCGCACCTGCGCCCGATTCTCGAGACGATGGACGGCTTCATCTCGGTCGAGCGGTTCGAGAGCATCACCAACCCGGGCAAGCTGGTCTCGCTGAGCTTCTGGCGTGACGAGGACGCCGTGGCGCGATGGCGCAACCAGGCCGATCACCGGTGCAGCCAGGCGGTGGGGCGCTCGGGCCTGTTCGCGGGCTATCGGCTGCGCGTCGCCGGCGTGATTCGCGACTACGGCCTGAGCGATCGCGCCGAGGCGCCGGCAGACAGCCTCGCCGTGTTCTGAGGCTCAGATCGCAGTCGCGCCGCGGATGATGGCGGCCTGGTGGTTGGTCATCCGCCAGGCGCCCGCCTCGTTCACGAAGATGTTCGAGGCGATGAGTTCGATGTGGCCCACCGTTTCGCGGCACAGGATCATCGCGGTCCTGCCGGTGACGGTGACACAGGCGTCGACGCCGTGGATATGCAATGGCACGGGGCGCGCGAACAGGATGCGCCAGCTTTCCATCACCGCCTCGCGCCCGAACAGCGCAGGACCGTCCGGGTGCGTACAACTCACGCGCCGGTCCCGCGACCACAGCGCATTCATCGCGGCCAAGTCTCCCGACCGCATCGCCCGGTAGAAAGTTTCATTCGCATCGAGAAGGGTCTGCGTGTGGGTCTGCGGCATCGGGTGGTCCGGCTCTGGTATCATCTGGATCCTGCTGCCTTGATGAACGAAATCTGCGGCAGGAAAATGTCCGCGTGTAACGTGTCCGAGGCAATCCCGCCTTGCCATGAAAAAGGATGCGTCTGTGTCACGATTTGTTGTTCTCGGATGGGGGTCGCTGATCTGGGACCTCGAGCGCCTCGCGCCCGATGTCGAGGGCCCGTGGCAGATGCGCGCCGGGCCGCGGCTGCCGATGGAGTTCACCCGCGTCAGCCCCAAGCGGAAGATGGGGCTGGTCGTCTGTCTCGACCCGCGCCACGGCGTCGCCTGTGCGACGCATGCGATCGTCTCGCGGCGCCACTTGGTCGGCGAGGTGGTGGCCGACCTCGCGGCGCGCGAGCGGGCGCCGGAGGAGCGCATCGGGCGGGTCTGCCTCGCCAGCGGGGCTTCGCATGGCGCCACGCCTGACGTGATCGCCGCCGTCGCCGCGTGGTGCCGCGCGACCGGCCGGACCGGCGCGGTCTGGACCGATCTGCCCTCGAACTTCGCCGAGACGCTGGGGGCGCCATTCTCGATCGCGCGCGCCGAGGGCTACCTGCGCGGGCTTGCCGGGGAGAGTCTGGACGAAGCGGTGAGCTACATCGAAAACGCCCCGGCGGACACCGACACGCCATTGCGCCGCCACCTCGCTGGGTCAGCCTGGTGGCGCGCCGAGGTAGCGCGAGTTGCCGCTGTTCCGGCATCTCGAGCCGATGATCGCGCGACGGGCTGAGCGCGCGCCCGTGGTTCGCGTACGGCGCGTCAGGCGCCAAGCGCCAGCCACAGCGCCGAGGCTGCGAGCAGGATCGCCATCGCCAGATTGAACGCGCGCAGCCGCCAGCCCGCCCCGAGGATCCGCCGCAGTCCGGCGCCGAACGCCGCCCAGCCATGCGCCGACCCAAGGCCCGACAGCGCGAAGATCGCCGCCGCCAGCGCTGCCTCGGCGAACGGCCGGGCGCCGCTTGCGAAGGTTGCCGAGACGCCGATGCACATCACCCAGGCTTTCGGGTTGATCCACTGGAACGCCGAGGCCTCGACGAAACTCAGCGGCCGCGGCCGGACGCGCGAGCCCGCGGCCCCCGCCGTGGCGATTCGCCAGGCCAGCCACAGCATCACCGCGCCGCCGAGCCATCCCAGGATGGTGCCGGCCAGCGGCGCGCGCTTGAACACTTCGCCCAGGCCCAGCGCCACCGCAAACAGCATCATCGGGAAGCCCAGCGCCACGCCCAGGGCATGCGGCAACGTCCGGCGAAACCCGAAGGTCGCCCCCGAAGCCGCGAGCATCATGTTGTTCGGCCCCGGGGTCCAGGTCGAGGCGAGCGCAAAGCCCGCAAGTGCCGCGATCGTCTCCCAGCCCATGGCGCCCCTCAGAATAGGTCAGCCCTTGTGACCCGTGCCGAGAGCCTCGCCGAGAAGCCGGGCCTTGTCCAGCGCGAAACCGCTGTCGATCCACGCGCGCTCGGCCCGTGCGAGGGCGGCGCCCAGGGCCGGTCCCTCGGCCAGTCCGGCGGTGATCAGATCGCGCGCGGCAACCGGCAGGACCGCGCCCGCACCCGCGCCGATCTCGCGCGCGACCCCCGGCCAGTCGGCGGGGCCGGCGCCCGCAGCCGTCCCCAGCAGCACCCGCGCCCAGGCGGCACGCGCGCCATGGCGGTAGGCGATGGCGCACAGCCTGCCATCGTCCGCCAGCGCCGCCCGGATGGCAGCCAGGACCCGCGCCTCGGTCCCGGACAGCCGCAGGGCGCCGACCTCGCCGTTGGCGCCCAGTGCGGCCAGGCGCAGGACCCAGTCGGGTGCCCGCCCGGCCAGCGCCTCGACATGGACAAGCGCCGCGAGCAGCGTGCCGTTCGCCCCCGGCAGGCAGCGCCACAGCACGCCCGCAGCCTGCATCGCGGCCAGCGCGGGGGCGGGGTTCGGCGCGGCCAGAAGCTTGCGCATCTCGGCGCCGATGCGCTCGCGCGCCAGGCGGACGACGCCGTCGGCCAGTTCCGCACAGGCGGCCAGGCCCTCGGGCTCGATCTCGTCGCCGCCATACCAGGCGGCGAAGCGGAAGAAGCGCAGGATGCGCAGGTAATCCTCGCGGATCCGGTCGTGTGGATCGCCGATGAAGCGGACGCGCCGTGCGTCGAGATCGGCAAGCCCGCCCAGCGGGTCGATCACCCGGCCCGCGCCATCGGCATAGAGCGCATTGATCGTCAGGTCGCGCCGCGCGGCATCGGTCGCCATGTCGGTCGAGAAGGCCACCGTCGCGTGGCGGCCATGGGTCTCGACATCGGCGCGGAACGTGGTGATTTCGAAGCCCTTGCCGCCCGAGACCGCCGTGATGGTGCCATGCGCAAGCCCGGTCGGCACGGCCCCCAGCCCCGCCGCCATCAGTCGGGCCGTGACCGCGTCGGGGGTCAGCGGCGTGGCCAGATCCACATCCCCCGGCGCCTCGCCCAGCAGCGCGTTGCGCACGCAGCCGCCGACCAGGAAGGCATCGCCCCGCAGCGCCGTCATCACCGCGGCGAGGTCAGGGTCGTCGAGCCAATCGCCACGGACCAGCCGGTTGGTGCGCCAGCCCGGCTCGACGCCGGCCACCAGGTCGGCGCTCATGCCACGCCCTGTCCGGCCAGCAGCGCCAGCCGGTCGGCGAGCCCCTTCAGCATCCCTGCCGTCGCGCCCCAGATGTAATAGTCGCCCCACGGCACGGCATAGAAATAGCGGTGCGTGCCTTGCCACTCGCGGTGGTGGCGCTGGCGGTTGGCAGGGTCCATCAGGAAATCGAGCGGCGCCTCGAACACCTCCGCAACCTCGTTGGGATCGAGCAGGGGGCGCCACGCCTCGGCAATGCGGCCGACGAACGGCGTCACGCGGAACCCGGTCGAGGTGAGATAGGGGTCGAGCGTGCCCAGCACGTCGACCTGATCGGGCAGCAGGCCGATTTCCTCCTGGGCCTCGCGCAGCGCCGCCGCCAGCGGCGAGGGGTCGCCGGCATCGATCTTGCCGCCCGGAAAGCTGATCTGCCCGGCGTGATGCTTGAGGTGGCCGGCCCGCCGGGTCAGCACCACATGCAGCGCGCCGCGGCGCTCGACCAGGGGGCAGAGAATGGCAGCGGGGCGCTGGGTCAGCCCCGGCATCTGCGCCGCGCGCACGTCCGGGTTCAGGTCGAAATCCGAGCGATGCCCCAGCGGCGGCAGGGCAAGGGCGGCCATGATATCGGACAGCGCGAGCGGCATGGCAGATAGATGCGCCGTTCGGGGCGGGCGATCAAGCCCCGCCGTGCCGGTTCGGGAACACGGTGCGGTGCGCGCCCCCGGGGCGTCGCGCAGCGGCTCAGGGTAGGCGGTGGCCCGGTTGGCGGATGAACCCGACCCAGACGATCCGGCCCGCGCGCACGCGGTAGAGCGCGAGGATCTCGACCGGGCCACCGGGCAGGCCGTAGACGGTTTCGCGGTCGACCGCGTAGTCGGCGATATCGCTGCGCGCATGAACGCGGCATTCGAGACCCGGTGTTGCAAAGCGTTCGGCATAGAGCGCCCGGATCGCCGCCGCCCCGCGAGCGATGGAGGTGCCGCTCGGCAGATCGACGAGGTCGGCGTCTTCGTCAAAGAGCGCCATATACGCCTCGAGATCGCGGGCATTGTAGGCGGCAAGCTGACGGTCCGCGATCGCGCGGGGGCTGGGGTCGGACGATGCTCGCGCATCAGCCGCAGGATCGGGCGCGTCGGTCATGCGTCGTCTCCCCGGTCGGCAGCCCGGCGGGCGGCGGCGCCAGACCGGCCAGCGCCCCAGAGCAGCCAGCCAAGCGCCAGCCCCGCGCCGAAGGCGATGATCAGGTGGAGAAGGATCTCGCCGATCAGATAGCCCATGATCTGGTCTCCGTCGTCAGGGATTGGGCGTCGGGCGCCGGGGTGGCATCGGGGCGCGGCGGCGGGCCGAGTCGGCCATGGCCGGCCCGGTGTCCGGTGCCGTCCCGCCGCTTGGAACGATGGCGGTGGCCTGCGGTTGGGGTGTCGACCCGCGCGCGGGCCCGGGTGTTGTCTCGGGTGTCAGGTCAGGCGCCGGGTCGGGGGTCAGGTCGGGCGCCGGCTCGGGGGTCGCGCCGCTGACCATCCAGCCGCCCGGCGCCGCCGGCATGGTGTCCGTGGGCGGCGGCGTGGGCTCGGCCGGCCGGGGGGCAGGCGGCGCCGCTTCGGGTGCCGCGCTGGCCGCCATGTCGATCGCCCAGCCCGCGCCGATCCGATCCTTCAGGCTGTCGGCGACCGCCGCGGCGCTCGCTCCCGGCGCCAGTGTCCCCGCAATCTCGACGCGCCCCTCGGTGACCCGGGCCTGAAACGCCTCGAACGCCATGCGCAGGGCAGCGAGCGCGTCGAGCACGCGCCGCCATGCCGCCGGATCGCCCGCGCCCCCCGATGTCAGCCCCGCGCCCGCCGCGCCGCCAAGGCGCAGCAGCGCCGCCTCAGGGGCGATCCCGTCGGGCAGGATGCCGTCCACCACGGTGCCGCCCGCGCCATGGCGCAGGGTGATGTCGGCAGGCAGCGGTGCCTCGTCGAGCGCGAGCACAAGCTGCCAGGCCGCTCCCGCCGCCTGCCGGAGCGCATCGCGCGCCGCAGCCGAACTGAAGCCCGTGCGCAGCCGGCCATCGATCGCCAGTTGGCGGTCCTCAACCGCGATGCGGCCCGTGGCAAGGCGCGGCAGCGCAACGGCGATCACGGCAATCGCGCCCTCCCAGTCCTTGGCCTGCCCGCGGCCGCCGGTCTCGATGGCCGCGCCAGACATGTCGAGTTCGGGCAAGGCGCGGGTCAGCGCGGCGCGGTCGAGCCCGCCGGGCAGCCGTGCGCCGATCAGCCGGGGTGCGGCCTGCGGGCCCGCGATCCCGATCTCGAGCCGCGCGGCCGGCATCGGGTCTGCGACGGCGATGTCGAGCGCAATCCCACCGCCCGCGCGCCGCGCCACCGCTGCCGCGGCCTCGGGCGTTGCGGCGATGCCCGCAAGCCGCGCGGCGATGCCCGCAACCTCGAAGACACCGGACTCCAGCGATGCCAGCGCCCCAAGTCCGCGCTCGACCAGCTGTGGCCAGTCGCGCCCGGGCATGCCGTCGGCCAGCGTGATCTCGCCCCGCGCCGTTCCGCCGGCGAGCGCCCCGGCCACCTTGGCCAGGCGGGCGCGGACGACCTCATCG
>JAVVFE010000115.1:0-8544 GCA_032251175.1 Thermohalobaculum sp. | reverse complement strand
CACCTCGGGGATGGTGATCGAGCCGTCGGCATGCTGGCCGTTTTCCATCACCGCGATCAGCGTGCGGCCGACCGCGAGGCCCGATCCGTTGAGGGTGTGGACGAAGTCGGGTCGCTTTTCGCCCTCGCGCCGGAAGCGGGCGTTCATGCGCCGGGCCTGGAAATCGCCGCAGACCGAGCAGGAACTGATCTCGCGGTAGGCGTTCTGGCCCGGTAGCCAGACCTCGAGGTCATGCGTGCGCTGGGCGCCGAAGCCCATGTCGCCGGTGCAGAGCACGATCGTGCGGTAGGGCAGGCCCAACTTCTCGAGGATGCCCTCGGCGCAGCGGGTCATGCGCGCGTGTTCGGCCAGCGCCTCCTCGGGCGTGGTGATCGAGACCATCTCGACCTTTTCGAACTGGTGCTGGCGCAGCATGCCGCGGGTGTCCTTGCCGGCGCTGCCGGCCTCGGACCGGAAGCACTGGGTATGGGCGGTGAAGCGCAGGGGCAGGGCGCCCGCGTCGAGGATCGCGCCCGCGGCGATGTTGGTGAGCGTCACCTCGGCGGTCGGGATCAGCCACCAGCCATTGGTGGTCTGATAGCTGTCCTCGGCGAATTTCGGCAACTGGCCGGTGCCGATCATCGCCTCGTCCTTGACCAGAACGGGGGTCCAGACCTCGGTCAGGCCGTTTTCGTCGACATGGGTGTCGAGCATGAACTGCGCGAGCGCGCGGTGGAGGCGGATCAGCGCGCCCTTCAGCACCACGAAGCGGGCGCCCGAGAGCTTGGCGGCGATCTCGAAGTCCATGCACCCCATGGCCTCGCCCAGCTCGAAATGCTCGCGCGGCGCGAAGTCGAAGGCGCGGGGCGTGCCCCAGCGGCGCAGCTCGACATTCGCGCTCTCGTCGGCGCCGTCGGGGACCGCGGCGAGCGGCAGGTTGGGGATGGTCAGCAGGAGGTTGGTCAGGCGCTCGTCCTGCGCCTTGGCCTCGGCCTCGAGGCGGGCGATCTCGTCCTTCTTCTCGGCCATCAGGGCGCGCAGGCGCTCGAATCCGGTCGCATCGCCGCTGGCCTTCGCCTTGCCCACGTCCTTCGAGGCGGCGTTGCGGGCGGCGAGGGCCGCCTCGGCGGCGGTGATCTTCGCGCGCCGGGCCTCGTCGATCGCGAGGATTTCGGGCGATATCGGCGGAAGGCCGCGGCGGGCCAGCGCGGCGTCGAAGGCGGCCGGATTGTCGCGGATGGCGCGGATGTCGTGCATCGGGCTGCTCCTTCGGGATCGGATGCGCGCCGCATAGCCGATCCGGCGGAGGTTTTCCAGCGCGCGACCGGGCGCGGGGCCTTGGGAAGAACGCGGGTCCGGTGCGGGTGGCCGCGCCGGCAGCACAGGTGCGTCCGCGCCGCTTGAGGCGGCGTCAGACGAAGGCGATGGCCATCACCGCGGCATAGAGCGTGATCCCGAGCGCGGCGGCGCCGTAATACATGACATCGAGCATGCGTCTTCCCCCAGGCGAGAGCGTTTTTTCGTTGTCTTCCTGCACCATGGCGGTGCCAGGCCGGCGTGACGTTGATCTGCGTCAACTTCTCGCGACCCTGCGCAAGAATATTCCACGCGGGAAAATATATTGCAAGTGCGAAAGAATGCTGCGAGTGCGAAGTCGCGCCGCACGCGCGCCAGGCGGACGCGCCCGGCCCGGGTCGGGCTTGCTTGCAAGCGGCGGGGGGGGCGTATATATCGCCCCTGCCTGTGCGCGCGACACCCGTGGCGCGCCCGGCCCAGTTGTCACGAAAGGAGCCCGCATGTTCGCGACCCCCGCTTACGCCCAGGCCGCTGGCGGTGCCGCCGGTGGAGATTTTCTGACCTCGCTGCTGCCGCTGGTGCTGATCTTCGTGATCTTCTACTTCCTGCTGATCCGTCCGCAGCAGAAGCGCGCCAAGGAGCACAAGGCGATGGTCGAGGCGGTGCGCCGCGGCGACCAGGTGGTGCTGGCGGGCGGCATCTTCGGCAAGATCAGCCGCGTGCGCGACGACAATGACGAGGTCGAGGTCGAGATCGCCGAGGGCGTGCGGATCCGCGTGGTCAAGTCGACCATCGCGCAGGTCGTGTCGAAGACCGAGCCCGCGAACGACGCCTGAGCCCTGCGCGAGGCGGGGCCGGTCGCGGCCCGGCCTCACCCCAACGACCTCGGAAGGCCGCGCCACATGCTCTACTTCCCGCTCTGGAAAAAGATTGCGATCATCGGGCTTTGCGTGCTGGGCATCCTGTTCGCCGCGCCCAACCTGATGACGCCGCAGACGCGCGAGGCGCTGCCCGACTGGTTGCCGCGCGACTCGGTCAATCTGGGGCTGGACCTGCGCGGCGGCGCGCACCTGCTGGTCGAGGTGCAGGTCGCCGAGGTCGAGGCCGAGCGGATGGAGGGTTTGCGCGCCGATGTGCGCAAGGCGCTGACCGACGCCGATGTGCGCCGCTTCACCGGGCTGAGGGCGGCCGCCGACCATGTCAGCGTCCGCATCACCAATGCCGAGGACATGCCCCGCGCGGCCGAGGCGCTGCGCGCGCTGGCGCAGCCGGTCACCGGGCTTCTGGGCACCGGGCTGCCGGGAGTTTCGGCGGGCGCCGATCTGGAGGTGAGCGAGACCGGCGACCAGACCCTGCGGATCGGCCTGACCGAGGCCGCGATCGCCGCGATGAACCAGCGCACCATGGCGCAGTCGCTGGAGATCGTGCGCCGCCGCATCGACGAGAGCGGCACGCGCGAGCCCACCATCCAGCGCCAGGGCGAGGACCGTATCCTGATCCAGGTGCCGGGCATCGGCTCGGCCGAGGAGCTGCTGGGGCTGATCGGGCGGACCGCGAAGCTGACCTTCCATCAGGTCAAGGGCATCGGCGCCGAGGCGCAGAAGACCCCCGGGCCGGGCGAGCTGGTGCTGCCCGACGCCGACACCGCCGAGCCGCTGCTGCTGGAGCGCCGCGCCATCCTGACCGGCGACCAACTGGTCGACAGCCAGTTGGGCTTCCACCCCGACACCGGGCTGCCGGTGGTCAATTTCCGCTTCGATTCGGGCGGCGCGCGGATCTTCGGGAACTATACGGCGGCCAATGTCGGGCAGTTGTTCGCCATCGTGCTGGACAACGAGGTGATCACCGCGCCGCGCATCCAGTCGCCGATCCTGGGCGGATCGGGCTTCATCGAGGGCAACTTCACCATCGAAAGCGCGACCGAGCTGTCGATCCTGCTGCGCGCCGGTGCGCTGCCGGCCTCGATCAAGGTGCTGGAGCAGCGCACCGTGGGGCCGGACCTTGGCGCCGATTCGATCGCCAAGGGCGAGGTCGCGACCGCGCTGGCCTTCGCCGCCGTGATCGGCTTCATGTTGATGGCCTACCGGCTGTTCGGCGTGTTCGCCTGTGTCGCGCTGGTGGTGAACGTCGCGCTGATCATCGGCGTGCTGTCGGCCATCGGCGCGACGCTGACGCTGCCGGGCATTGCCGGCATCGTGCTGACCATCGGCATGGCGGTGGACGCCAACGTGCTGATCTTCGAGCGCATCCGCGAGGAGCTGCGCCGGGCCAAGGGGGTCACGCGCGCCATCGAGAAGGGCTATTCCGAGGCGTTCTCGGCGATCATCGACGCCAACATCACGACGCTGATTGCCGCCGTCATCCTGTTCGCCATCGGCTCGGGCCCGGTCAAGGGTTTCGCGGTGACGCTGGGCATCGGCATCGTGACCTCGGTGTTCACGGCGGTGCTGCTGACGCGCCTGATGATCTCGGTCTGGGTCGAGCGGGCGCGGCCGAAGGTGTTGGTCGTCGAGCGGTTCCGGCTGACCCCGGAGGTCACGCGGATCGCCTTCATGCGGGTGCGGCGCGCCTGCTTCGCCGTCTCGGCGGCCGGGGTGCTGGCCTCGGTCGTGCTGTTGGGCGGGCTGGGGCTGAATTTCGGGATCGATTTCCGCGGCGGCACGATGATCGAGTTCCGCACCGCCGAGATGGCCGATCTGGGCGCGATCCGGTCGCAGGTGTCGGCGCTGGGGATCGGCGACGTGCAGGTGCAGAGCTTCGGCTCGGACCGCGACGTGCTGGTGCGCATCGAGGCGGCGGACGCCGATGGCGACGGGCGGATGGCGGTGGCGGAGGCGGTGGGCAAGACGCTGACCGAGGCTTTCGCCGGCGGCGAGATCCGCCGGGTCGAGGTGGTCGGGCCGAAGGTGTCGGGCGAGCTGCTGTGGGCGGGCATCTCGGCTGTGGGCCTCGCGATCGCGGCGATCCTGGTCTACATCTGGCTGCGCTTCGAGTGGCAGTTCGGCGTGGGCGCGGTGGTGGCACTGGTCCATGACGTGGCGTTGACCATCGGGATCTTTGCGGTGGTGGGCGTCGAGTTCAACCTGTCGATCATCGCGGCGTTGCTGGCGATTGTCGGCTATTCGCTGAACGACACCGTGGTGGTCTATGACCGGGTGCGCGAGAACCTGCGCAAATACAAGAAGATGGAGCTGGCGGAGCTGTTGGACCTGTCGGTCAACGAGACGCTGAGCCGCACGCTGATGACCTCGCTGACCACGCTGGTCGCGCTGATCGCGATGTTCCTGCTGGGGCCGCAGGTGATCCAGGGCTTCACCTTCGCGATGATCTGGGGGATCGTGGTCGGCACCTATTCCTCGATCTTCGTGGCGGCGGCGCTGCTGATGTTCTTCAAGGTCAAGCGCGACTGGACCGAGGAGGACGTGCAGAAGGCGGGCGTCCAGTTCGGCAGCGCCGAAGGCTGACGGCGCGGGCGGAAGGCTCCCTCCCCGCCCCTCCCCACAAGGGGGGAGGGGGCGCGGGGTGCCAACGGGCACGAGGGGCGAGCGGGCGGCAGGCCCCCACCCCGGCCCTCCCCCACAAGGGGGGAGGGGGCGTGGGTTGCCAACGGGTACGAGGGGGCGCGGGTGGTGGCGGGGGCGCCAGGGTTCCGTCGTGGCCGCAGGTGGCGCCGCTTCTGGGCGCGCACTTTGGCGGGCGGTCTTGACGGCGCGCGGGGAAGGCCGCATCACTCGGGCCATGCAAATGCACGAAATCAGGTTCGAGGGGCAGCGCCCGGTCGATGGCTATGGGCCCGGTGGGTTCCGCATCGCCGGGGTGTGGCATGACGGCTCGCTGATCCTGCTGCCCGGCGGGCCCATGCCGATGCCGGGCGACGGGCTGTCGGCGGCCGCGATCGCGCCGCTGCTGGCGGCGGCGGCCGAGATCGACGTGGTGCTGGTGGGGCAGGGTGCCGAAATCGCGCCCCTGCCGCGGGCGCTGCGCGAGGCGTTCGAGGCGGCGGGCGTGGGGGTCGAGGTGATGTCGACCCCCTCGGCCTGCCGCACCTACAACGTGCTGCTGGCCGAGGACCGGCGGGTCGCGGCGCTGTTGCTGGCGGTCGGCTGAGGCCGGCGCGAGACGCCGCCCCGGGCGCCGAATTTCCTTTCATCCCGCGCGCGCGCGCCTATATTCCGCGGCGAGGGGCGCGCGCGCTCCCGAACCCACCCAGACCCGACAGAGAGGGAACCCCCATGGCTTTCACCCTGCCCGACCTTCCCTATGCCCATGACGCGCTGGCAGCGCACGGCATGTCGCGCGAGACGCTGGAATACCATCACGACCTGCACCACAAGGCCTATGTCGACAACGGCAACAAGCTGATCGCCGGCACCGAGTGGGAAGGCAAGTCGCTGGAGGAGATCGTCCGCGGCACCTATCAGGCCGGCGCCGTGGCGCAGTCGGGCATCTTCAACAACGCCTCGCAGCATTGGAACCACAAGCAGTTCTGGGAAATGATGGGCCCCAAGGGTGCCGCCATGCCCGGCGCGCTGGAAAAGCGCATCACGGATGCCTTCGGCTCGGTGCAGAAGTTCAAGGACGACTTCGCCGCCGCCGGCGCGGGGCAGTTTGGCTCGGGCTGGTGCTGGCTGGTGCGGGCGTCCGACGGCACGCTGAAGGTGACCAAGACCGAGAACGGCGTGAACCCGCTGTGCTTCGGCCAGACCGCGCTGCTGGGCTGCGACGTGTGGGAGCACAGCTACTACATCGACTTCCGCAACAAGCGCCCGGCCTATCTGACGAACTTCCTCGAGAAGCTGGTCAACTGGGAGAACGTGGCCGAGCGTCTGGCGAACGCCGGCGGCTGAGGCTGCGGCCGCGGCGCGCCCGGCGGGGTCGCGATGAAGGCCGGTCGCGATGAAGGCTGGCGGCGGGGTTTTTGGCGCCGGCATCCTTGACAGCGGGCAGGGCATGGCGCCGTGGGCCGCCCGCGCGCCGCGATGAAGACCAGACCCCGGGTTGCGCGCGGACGTGCGGCCCGGGGTCTTTCGGTTCGGGGGACGGCATGGCGGGATTGTGGGCGGCGATTGCGGCGGCGACCATCTGGGGGGTCGCGCCGCTGTTCTTCGCCATGCTGCGCCATGTCCCGGCCGAGGAACTGCTGGCCCATCGCACGATCTGGGCGGCGGTGTTCGTGGGCGGCTTCTGCCTGCTGACCGGCCGGACCGGGCGCATCGCCGCGGCGCTGGGCGATGCGCGCGAGCGCCGCGTGCTGGCGATGAGCGCGTGCCTGATCGGCGCCAACTGGTTCATCTTCCTGCTGGCGATCCAGGCCGGGCGGGTGACCGAATGCGGCATCGGCTATTACATCATGCCGCTGATGGGCGTGGTGTTGGGCGTCGCGGTGCTGGGCGAGCGGCTGGACCGCGCGCAATGGGCGGCGGTGGGGCTGGCGGTGCTGGCGGTGGTGGTGCTGTCGGCTGGCACAGGCTCGGCGCCCTGGCTGCCGCTGTCGCTGGCGCTGAGCTTCTCGCTCTACGGGCTGTTGCGCAAGCGGGCGGCGACGGGGGCGATCTCGGGCTTCGTGGTCGAGACGATGCTGCTGGCGCCGCTGGCGCTGGTCTGGGTCTGGGGGGCGGGGGCGTTCGGCTGGACCGGGTTCAGCGGCGGGACCGGCGGGCATTTCGGCGCCGACCTGCGGACCTCGCTGCTGCTGGTCGCGGCCGGGCCGGTGACCGGCGTGCCGCTGATCCTGTTCGCCGAGGCCGCGCGGCGGCTGGCCTATTCGACCACCGGGCTGGTGCTGTATATCGGGCCGACATTGCAGGTGCTGCTGGCGTCGCTGGTGCTGGGCGAGCATCTGACCGGCTGGCACTATGGCGCGCTGCCGATGATCTGGCTGGCGCTGGGGCTCTATTCCACCTCGGCCCTGCTGCGCGACAGGGCCTCGCGCAGGGCGGCGACCGCCTTGTCGACGGTTTCGACCACGATCAGGTAGTCGCGGAACGGGGCGCCGACGAAGCCCTCGTCGATCATGTGCTCGAACAGCGCCAGCAGCGGGCCCCAGTAATCCTCGGGGTTCAGCAGCACCACGGGCTTGTCGTGCAGGCCCAGGTGGCGCCAGGTGAGGACCTCGATCAGCTCGTCCAGCGTGCCGGGGCCGCCGGGGAGCGCGAGCACGGCATCGGAATTGCCGAACATCAGCTTCTTGCGCTCGTGCATCGTCTCGGTGACGATCAGCGCGTCGATGTCGTTCTTGCAGACTTCCAGCTCGAACAGGTGGCGCGGGATGAAGCCGGTGACGCGGGCGCCGGCGGCGCGGGCGGCGCGCGCGGTCTCGCCCATCAGGCCGAGGTCGCCCGCGCCATACACCACGGCGAAGCCCGCCTGGCCCAGCGCCTGGCCGGTGGCCCGGGCGACCGCGACATGGCCCGGCCTGCGCCCGGCGCGCGAGCCGCAATAGATGCAGATGGTCAGTGCCTGTCCCGTCATTGTATGTCCTGCCTGCATGATCTTGGCTTGACTATCCACATCGCGCGGATTTCATGCAATAGAGGGGCGAGGGGTTGGGGTGTTGCGGCATCGCCGCAGGGTGAGGCTTTCGGGATGAAGACGTCTGCGAGGGGCTGGCTGTTCGCGGCCGTGGGGCTGGGTGCGGTGCTGCTGGGGCTGGCCGGCCTGGTGCCCGACTGGCGCGCCCGGCTGGGACTGGCGCCCGCGCCGGAGGTGACCGCAGGGGCCGGCGGCGAGACCGCCACGCCTGCCAAGACCGCTGTGGCGCCTGCGCCCGCAGCCGAGGGCGGCACGACCGGGACGGCCGGGGCGCCGGCCGAGTCCGTGGCGGCTGGCGCTGCGCCCGCCGAACCTGCGCCCGCCGAGGCCGCGCCTGCGGAGGGCGCGCCTGCCGAAACGATATCAACCGAAGCCGCATCGACCGAAACCGCGCCCGCCGAGGCCGCGGCCACCGCGGTTGTGCCGGGCGACACCGCGGCGGCAGAGAGCGCGGCAACCGGGACCGCGGCGGCCGACGCCGGGTCCGCGACGGATGCCGACGCTGCGCCTGCCTTCGATCTGGTCCGGGTCGATCCGGCGGGCGAGGCGGTGATCGCCGGCACCGCCCGGCCCGGGGCCGAGGTCGAGGTGCTGGTCGATGGCGTCGTGGTGGCCAGCGCCGTGGCCGGGGGTGATGGGAGTTTCGTGGCGCTGGCGAGCCTTGGGCGCAGCGACCGGGCGCGGGCGTTGCAGTTGCGCCATGCCGGGGCGGCGCAGATCGCCGCGGTGGATGCGGCC
>JAVVFE010000114.1:0-8579 GCA_032251175.1 Thermohalobaculum sp. | reverse complement strand
CGCGGGGTCGCCGATCAGGAAGAAGGCGCGCTCGACCCGCCCCGAGGCATAGGCGCCAAGCGCGATCTCGGCACCGATGCCGGCGGGATCGCCCATGCTGAGCGCGAGCGGCAGCCCCTGCGGTCCGGTCATCGCGCCTCGATCAGGGCGTCGCGGCGCAACTCCTGCAACAGGCCCTCGGACAGGCGCGCGCTCTGCTGCGTCATCAGCGCGCGGCGCACCCGCTCGCGCAGTTCGGGATTGTCGGCGGCCGCCTGCTCGCGCTTTTCGACGCGGGTCTCGAGCACCTGGAGGATCGAGAAGCCGCCGGGGACCGGCAGCGGCGGCGTCAGTTGGCCGGGCTGGAGCGATGCGAGGGCTGCGGCGAGGTTGGGCGGCAGGTTGCGCTCGGACACCCACCCGATTTCGCCGCCGCGCGCGGCGCTGGGCGCGCGCGAATAGCGCCGGATGGCCTCGCCAAAGTCGCCGCCGGCCGCAACCTCGGCGGCGATCCGATCGGCAAGCTCGCGGGTCGCGGCCTCGCCGCGGTTACCCTCGGCCGCGGGCAGGCCGATCTCGCGCAGACGCCACGAAGTCACGTCGCGGCCCAGCACGATGGCGATTTCGGCCTCGATCTCGGCCGGGCCGGGTTCGAGCCGGCGGGCGAAGCGGGCGCGCACGACGTCGCGCCAGACGGCCTCGGCGGCGATCAGGTCTTCGACCGCACCCTGGCTCACGCCCTGGGCGGCGAGCAGCGCGCTCATCGCGTCGGGCGTGGTGCCGAGGCGTTCGGCCATCTCGGCCGCGGTCTGCGTGATCATCTCGGGCGTGGCGCTGAGCCCGAGGCGCTTGCCCTCCTGCAGTTTCAGCCGGTCCTCGATCAGCGAGTCGAGCGCCGCGCCGCGCAACGCCTCGGCGCTGGCGGTCGAGACGCCGAGCGCCTGGAGGATCTGCATCCGCTGTTGCAGGTCATAGCCGGTGATCGCCTGGTCGTTGACCACCGCCACCGGGCGGAACAGCGTCTGCTGTGCCGCGGCCGGGGCGCCGCCGAGGCCGAGCAGCAGGCCGAGGCCGAGCACGAGTGGCAGCATGGCGCGAAGGGGCATTCCTGGTCTCCACATGTCAGTCCCCGCCGATCTGGGCGAATTCGGCGGTACGCCCGCTGGGCGCGGTGAAGCGCGGCAGCGGGTCGCGCCGGCGCAAGGTCTGGTCGGTGCCGAGCGTCAGCAGGCGGATCTGCACGCCGACCGAGGTCGAGGCCGGCGAGTCGTCAGAATCGGTGAAGCGGCGCTTCAGGAACAGGTCGACCGCGCAGCATTCGTTCTGGAAGGTCAGCGCGCCGCCGGTCTCGACGAATTCGTCCTCGATCAGGTCGCGTTGCAGGAAGCCGCTGATCCGCCATTCCTCCGAGAGTTGCAGCCCGGCGAGCGCGGTCACCTCCTCGCGGTCGTCGGGGGTGCCCGTCTCGGGGTCGGATTCAAGGAACACATAGCCCGCGCTGAGCGAGACGCGCCCCAGCTCGGTATCGGCGAACACCTCGTTGCGGTTGACCTCGAAATCGTCGTCCACGCGCATCCTCTGGCGGACCGTCAGGTAGGGGTCGATCGCGACGGACCACGCGCCGACCCAGTCCGACCGCAGCCCGTTCAGGCCGGTGCCCGAGCCGAACTCGTCGGCCTCCTCGAAGCGCAGGATCCGCCCGAGCGAGCTGTCGACGCGCACGCCCTCGCGGATCACCCGCTCGTAGCGGGCACCGAGGGTTGCACGCGAGCCCTCCTCGAATCCGTCGATCCCCGAGAATCGGCTGGTGTCGAACAGGTTGGTCTCGTCGAATTCGACCTGCTGGCTGTCTTCGTTCGGGAACTGCGCGCTGTTGCCGCCATGGGGGGCCACCACGATCTGGGCGATCGGCTCGAGCACATGGGCGCTGCCGTCGCTTTCCTCCCAGATCAGCGGGTAGCGTGCCTCGACGCCGGCCAGCGGCGCGAGCCTGGCCGAGGTGTCGTCGCCCCGCTCCGGGTCGTCGCGCACCAGGAAGAAATCGCCCCGCAGCTCGCCGAAGCCGCGCAGCACAAGGCCGACCGGCAGGATCTCCTCGCGCTCCCAGTCGGCGCCGACCGAGACGCGCGTCACGTCCGCGCCGCGGTTGCGAAACAGGGTCTCGGTGTCGGTGAAGACGCCGAACCCGCCGCCCAGGTAGGGATCGGCAAATTCGCGCCGTGCCTCGAATTCCGGCAGCACGCGCGGGATCTGGCCGGCGGGTTCGTTGTCGCGCAGCGACTGGAAATAGACCCCGGTCAGGTCGTAGAAGCCGTCGTTCCAGTAGTTGCGCAGGAACACCTCGCTGGTCAGCCGGTCGGCGTCGCTGAAGTCGAAGCGGCGCAGATAGGCGTCGTCCGAGGTGTTGCGGATGTCCCAGCCCCAGACCGCGCCGTCGTCGAGCCATTCCGCCTTGAACAGGCCTCGGGTGTCGATATGGCCCTCGAAACCCGAGTCGCCGGTGAAATCGCTGCGCGTCAGGCTGCCGGCGAAGATCAGCGAGCCATCCGTGAAGGCGCGGCGGTATTCGAACTCGCCGATCACGCCGTCCTCGGTGGTGATGAACGGCGTCAGCGTCGCGTCCGACTGGTCGTCGATCACGACGTAATAGGGCACCTTCACGCCGAAGCCGTAGTTGCCCGACTGGCGGAACGAGGGGACCAGAAAGCCCGAGGCGCGCTCGACCGTCGGATCGGGATGCGAGAAGTAGGGCACCCAGGCGATCGGCACGCCGAACACGTCGAAGGTGGCGTTCTCGTAGTGGATGGTCTTGTCGACCTCGTCGTGGATGATGCGCCGCGCGCGGATGCGCCACAGCGGCGTGGGGTCCTCCTCGCAGACGTCGCAGGGGCTGTAGACCGCCTTCGACAGCGTGTTGTAGCGCTCGTCGACGCGCCGCGCCTCGACCGCCGAGAGCTTGACCCGCTCGCCCAGCACCGAGCGCGCGCCCTGCACCAGCCCGTCGCGCAGCTTCGCGTCGAGATCGGCCATGTCGGCATAGACCGTGGCGCCCGCGGGGTCGCGCAGGATGATGTTGCCCTCGGCCTCGATCCGGTCGGTCTTGCTGTCGTAGGTGATCGCATCGGCGGTCAGCGTGCGCTCGCCATAGAACACCTCGACATTGCCGCGGGCGGTGACGCGGCCGGTGGTGTTGTCATACTCGACCTGATCGGCGACCAGCGCCACCGGCTGGTCGCGGCCGGGCAGGCTGGCGCGCAGTTCCTCGACGCTCGACTGCGCGAGGGCGGGCGGCGGGCTTGCGCCCGCGGCCAGGCAGGCGGCGAGGGCCGCCGCGGCGACGGTGCTCGATCGGCGCGTCATCTGCCCTCCACTCCCCCGGGTTCCGGCCACGGCCCTCGCGGGTCGCGCCCCCCTTTTAGCCATCCTCGAAATGCAACAGCAAGCCGAGAGCGAGCAGCACCGCCGATGCCGGCGGCGCCCAGGCCGCGACCGTCACCGGCACCGCCCCCGAAGCGCCCAGCGCGCGCGCGATGTCGGACAGGAAGAAGTAGCCGAAGCCCGCGATCACGCAGCCGAGCGCCATCAGCCCGAGCCCGCCGAAGCGCACATGGCGCATCGAGAAGGCGGCGCCGACCAGCACCATGGCGGCGAAGGCGATGGGTGCTGCCAGCAGCGCATGCCAGTGCAGCCGGTGGCGGGCCGACGAGAAGCCCGAGTCCTCGAGCAGGCCGATGAAGTCCGGCAGCTTCCAGAAGCTGATCGTCTCGGGCGGGGCGAAGCTGTCCTGGATGCGCGTGGTGGTCAGGTCGGTCGGGATCGTCATCTCGTCGGTGGCCACGGCGACCGTCTCGCGCCGGGCAGCGCCGGCGTCGTCCGCCGGCGCGCCCTCGGCCGCGAAGTCCCAGCGCCGCACGCCCGACAGGCGCCAGACCCGCTCGCCCAGCGCGGCCGAGCGTGCGTCGATCCGCCGCGTCAGCCGGTCGGCGGTGTCGAACTGGAAGATCGAGACGTCCCACAGCCGGTCCACCGGCCCGGAGGCGCGGGCGGCGTTGATCACCGTCTGCCCGGTCTGGTCGCCCTGCCTGAGCCAGAGCCCGTCGGCCGAAACCGAGAGCGACGAGGACGAGCGGCCGAAGAATCGCTCCTCGAGTTGCAGGAAGCGCCCGGCCAGCGCCGAGGCCACGGGGTTGTAGACCGCGAAGGACAGCACCCCCAGCATCACCCCCGCCGCGACGATGGGCGTCAGGATCACCCAGACCGACACGCCCGCGCCGCGCATCACGACGAGTTCGGAGCTGCGCGCAAGCCAGGCGAGGCAGGTCATCGTCGAGAGCAGCACGGTGAAGGGCGCCGCCGTGATGGTGATCGCGGGCGCGCGCATCATGGCCATCGCCACGAGATCGGCGAAGCCTGCGGCTCCCGCCCGGTTCGCGCGCATCAGCTCGACCAGATCGACGATCGCGATCAGCGCGAAGACCGCGAGAAAGGCCCCCAGCGCGATGCCGAGGAAGCGGCGCAGGATGTAGAGCGATAGCGTTGCGGTCATGATCGGGTCCTCGCGCCGGCAAACGCCAGGCGCCCGGGGATGGCCGCCGCGATCGCCCGCTGCGGGTTGCGCATCAGCAGCCAGAGCGCGATCGCGATCGCGGCCAGCGGCGGCAGATACAGCATCGGCCAGGCCGTCGCGGTGCTCGCAACCGCGCTCTTGGCCGCGAGGCCCAGCACCCGCAGCGCCAGCGCCGCCACCACCGCGACCACCACGCGCCGGCTGAATCGGCGGCGCCGGAAGCCGCCGGCGATGACGATGGCGGTGGCCAGCATCATCAGCGCCGGGACGTAAAGCGGCGAGGACAGCGCCTCGTGCCCCTCGGCGCGGAACTCGCCCAGCATGCGCCCGCCGGTCTCGTCGGCGCCGATGGTCAGCAGCCGGCCGACATAAAGCTCGCTCGGCTTGCGCTCGCGCGAGGCGCCCTTGCCGGCGAATTGCGAGAGGTCGTAGCCCGATTGCGCGAAGCGCAGCACCGACAGCGCCTCCTGGGCGCCGGGCTCGGCGATCTGGGCGATGCCGTCGAACATCACCAGCGTCAGCCGGCCGCTCTCCTCGAGCAGCACCGCGCGCTCGGCGGTGTAGGTCGCGATCTGCGCCGGGTCGCGGCGGTCGTGGACGAACACCCCCAGCAGTTCGCCCGGCCGGCCGAACGCCCGGATATAGACGGTCACCCCGCGCGAGGGGGTGAGGAAGGCGCCCTCGCGGATGAAGGCGGCGGCGACATCGCCGCGGACCTGGCTGATCCGGTCGCGCAGCTCGCCCTGCGTCGCGGGCACGAGCCACAGCGTGATGACCGCGGCCAGCACCATCAGCCCCACCCCGGCCGCGGCCACCGGGCGCAGCAGGCGCAGCCGCGAGACCCCGGCGGCGAAGATCACCAGCAGCTCGCTTTCGGCGTCGAGCCGGTTGATCGCGTAGAGCGCGCCGGCGAAGGCCGCGACCGGCAGGACGATGGTCATGACCCGCGGCAGCAGCAGCGCGGTGAATTCCAGGAACACCCAGCCCGACTGGCCGTTGTTGACCACCGTGTCGATCACCCGGAGCGACTGGCTCAGCCAGATCACGCCGGTGAAGACCAGCACGAAGAACAGGAACGGGCCGATCATCTGGCGAATGATGTAGCTGTCGAGACGGGCCACGCGGTCGGGCTCCTGTGGGGTGATGCCGGCGTCGCGCGGGATCATGGTGCGCGCACCCGGCAAGGGCAAGGACCGATTGGCGGCGCCGGCGGGGGCCGCGCCCTCTGGTCAGGGCGCCTGCGACAGGCTAGGTCTGGGCGCATCACAGCCCCGAAGGAGTCCCCGATGAGCACACCTACCCCCGCCATCCGTTTCGAGCCCGAGGCCGATGCCGATCTCGCCGCCGCCACCGGCACCGTGGTGGCGTTCGTCGATGGCGGCGGGGCGCTCGCGCCGGGTGCGGTGCGGCTGGACCGCGCCATGGGCGGCGCGCTGGCGCGCGCGGTCGCGGACGAGGGTTTCAAGGCCAGGGCGGGCAAGGTGGTGACGTTCGCCTATCCCGCGGGCATGGCGGCGCGGGCGGTGATGCTGGCCTCGCTGGACACCGAGCCGGGCGGGCAGGCCGCGCGCAAGACCGGCGGGGCGATTGCCAAGGCGTTGGGCAGGGGGCCGGTCACGATCGCCACCGGCGGCATTGCCGATGACGCGGTCGTGGCAGACCTGGTGCTGGCGGTGGCGCTGCGCCTCTATGAGTTCCGCGAATACAAGACCCCCACGGACGATGACGCGCCTGCGGGGCCGCGCGAGGTCACCGTGCTGGCCGACCGGCCCGAGACGCTGGCGCGCCTATCGGCGCCCCATGCCGCGCTGGCCGAGGGGATCTTCTTCACCCGCGATCTGGTGAACGAGCCGGCCAACCGGCTGACCACCGACGAGTTCGCGGCACGGCTCGCGGCGATGCACGAGCTGGGGCTCGACGTCGAGATCCTGGGCGAGGACGCGCTTGATCGGATCGGCGCCCGCGCGCTGCTGGCGGTCGGCCAGGGCTCGCCGTCGGAATCCAAGATCGTGGTGATGAAGTGGCTGGGCGGCCGGGCGGACGACGCGCCCCTCGCGCTGGTCGGCAAGGGTGTCGTGTTCGACACCGGCGGCATCTCGCTCAAGCCCGCGGCGGGCATGGAGGAGATGACCATGGACATGAGCGGCGCCGGGGTGGTGGCGGGCGTCATGCGCACGCTGGCGCTGAGGAAGGCCAGGGCCAACGTGATCGGCGTGGTGGGCCTGGTCGAGAACATGCCCGACGGGCTGGCGCAGCGCCCGGGCGACATCGTGCGCTCGATGAAGGGCGACACGATCGAGGTGATCAGCACCGACGCCGAAGGGCGGCTGGTGCTGGCCGACGCGCTGTGGTTCACGCAGGAGAGCTTCCAGCCCAGGGCGGTGATCGACCTCGCCACGCTGACCGGGGCAGTCATCGTCGCGCTCGGCCATCACCGCGCCGGGTGGCACGCGAACGACGACGCCTTCGCTGCCGCCTTTGCCGCCGCCTGCGAGGTTGCCGGCGACGACGGCTGGCGGATGCCGCTGGGCAAGCCCTATGCCGAGCAGATCAAGTCGCGCAAGGCGGATGTGAAGAACACCGGCGGGCGGCAGGCGGGCTCGGTCACCGCGGCCGAATTCCTGCACCGCTTCATCAAGGACGGCATGCCCTGGATCCATATCGACATCGCCGGCGTGGCCGAAACCTCGACCGGCACCGACCTTGCGCCGAAGGGCGCCACCGGCTGGGGCGTGGCCGCGCTCGACGCGCTGATCCGGTCGGAATACGAGGATTGAGGGACCGCGCGTGCCCGAGGTCCGGTTCTACCACCTGACCGAACAGCCGCTGGAGGCGGCGCTGCCGGTGATGCTGGAACGCTGCCTAGACCGCGGCTGGCGGGCGGTGGTGCGCGGCACGCTGCCCGAGCGGGTCGCCGCACTCGACACCCGCCTGTGGACCTGGCGCGACGACGGCTTCCTGCCGCATGGCAGCACCGGCGACCCGTTCGCCGAGCGCCAGCCGGTCTGGCTGACCTGCGGCGCCGATGTGCCGAACGGCGCCGTGGCCTTGTTCCTGATCGACGGGGCCGAGGCCGCGCCGGACGAACTGGCGGCGTTCGAGACGGTGGCGATCCTGTTCGACGGGCATGACGAGACCGCCCTGGCGCAGGCGCGGGCGCAGTGGAAGGCGGTCACCGGCGCGGGGCTTGCCGCGGTCTACTGGGCGCAGGACGGCGACGGGCGCTGGGTGCGCCGGGCGCAATCGAGCGGCTGATACCGGTTTCCCTTGAGTCCGACTCATGCCGTCCTGACTGTGCTGCCCCGGGCTTGACCCGGGGCCTCGCGTCGTCAGCGGTGTGGTGCGAGGCCCCGGCTCGGGGCAGGGCGCAGCGGAAGTCCCAACGATCGGTTCCGATCAATGCAAGCTGGTATGAGGCATCGGGCGCCGGTCAGCAGGTCGCCTCGCAGGCGCCGAGGGTGCGGATATAGGCCGCGATCTCGTCCATCGCCATCGCCGAGATGTCGAGCGCGGGCATCGGCGGGTGCGGCTCGGCGATCCAGCCGCGCAGGGCCTCGTCGCTGCGGCTGCGGGCGAGCGTCGCGAAGGCCGGGGCCGCGTCGCCGCCGGGGCCATCGAGGCCGACGAGGTGGCAGTCGGCGCACCAGCGGATGGCAAGCTCGCGCCCGCG
Organism: Thermohalobaculum sp.; assembly: GCA_032251175.1. Taxonomy (GTDB): domain Bacteria; phylum Pseudomonadota; class Alphaproteobacteria; order Rhodobacterales; family Rhodobacteraceae; genus Thermohalobaculum. Next base: position 363 of record JAVVFE010000114.1, on the reverse strand, counting down.
CGCGATGTCGGGCTGCTGGGCGCCGGACACGGCCGGGGCAACGGCGAGGCCGGCGGCGAGGGCGAGGCGCAGGGCGCGATGCACGATCATTGCGGGTTCTCCAGCAGTTCGTAGCCTTCCAGCGTCCAGCCACGCATGATTTCGGGGATCTCGTCCTCGCTGAACGTGGCCTGCAGGGCGTGGTTCTCGGCGAAGGCCGCAAGATCGGCGATGTCGTTGCCGGTCAACTCGATCTGGTAGCCGAATTCGAGCGCCTGAAGCTCGAGCATCACCGGCGCGCCGCGCCACATCCGGGCGGCGAAGTCGAGCGGATCGAAGATGCCCGCGGGCTCGCTGGCGTCCAGCGCAGGGCCGGCCTTGCCG
>JAVVFE010000113.1:0-8580 GCA_032251175.1 Thermohalobaculum sp. | reverse complement strand
AACCTGATCGAGAACGCGCTGCGCTATGGCCGCCCGGCGCCCGAGGTCCGGGTGCGGCTGGTCGAGGGCGACCCCGACCGGCCCGGCATGATCGGCATCGCGGTCGAGGATGACGGCCCCGGCATCGCGCGCGAGCACCTGCCGCGGCTGACCGAGCGGTTCTACCGCGTCTCGGCCTCGCGTTCGCGCGAGCGTGGCGGCACCGGGCTGGGGCTGGCCATCGTCAAGCACATCCTGAACCGCCACCGCGGGCACCTGACGATCGAGAGCGCGCCCGGCAAGGGATCGCGCTTCACCGCCTGGCTGCCGGTGGCCGAGCCTTCCGCCCGCCCGGCGGCGGCGGGACCGGGCCACCTGCGCCTCGCCTCGGGCGGCTGACCCGCGCGGCAGATGTGGCAGGCGCGGCAGGCCCCGCCGGGGCTGGCGCGCGCCGGGCCGGGGCGCACCGCGCCATCCATCGCGTCCTCCGCCCCAGCCTTCGGGGCGCGCGAAACCCGCACCCGCGTAGCCGGGCCGCATCGTGACGCGGCACTATCATCAAACTGTCATCAAAACGTTATATCCGGGGTCTAGGGATGCCGGCACGGGAGGGGACGTTCCTCTCGGGAGCGACTCACCAGACATCCGGGCCCCCCGGGCGGCGATGTCGGAAACGCAGGACTGGAGACACCCCGTGACCAAATTCAGCATTGGCGTGGCAGCCACCGCCATCGCAACCGTCGCCATGGCCGGCTCGGCCGTCGCCCGCGACCAGATCAAGATCGTCGGCTCGTCGACCGTCTTCCCCTACACCCAGGCGGTTTCCGAGGAATTCGCGAACAAGACCGGCCAAGCCTCGCCCGTGGTCGAATCGACCGGCACCGGCGGCGGCATGAAGATCTTCTGTGGCGGCGTCGGCGAAGGCCACCCCGACATCACCGGCGCCTCGCGCGCGATGAAGGCGTCCGAGTTCAAGCTGTGCGCCGGGAACGGCGTCGACAGCATCACCGAGGTGCTGCTGGGCTATGACGGCCTGTCGGTCGCCCATTCCTCGAAGGGCCCCGAGATCGACCTGACCAAGGCGCAGCTGTTCCTCGCGCTGGCCGCCGAGGTGCCGCACGAGGGCAAGATCGTCCCGAACCCCTACACCAAGTGGAGCGAGATCGACCCCTCGCTGCCCGACGCCAAGATCCAGGTGTTCGGCCCGCCGCCGACCTCGGGCACCCGCGACGCCTTTGTCGAACTGGTGATGGAGGAAGGCTGCGAGACCTTCGAGGCGGTCGAGGCGCTCGAAAAGGACGCGAAGAAGGCGGTCTGCCAGCGCATGCGCCAGGACGGGCCGTTCATCGAGGCGGGCGAGAACGACAACCTGATCGTTCAGCGCCTGCAGGCCGATGCCAGCGCGCTGGGGATCTTCGGCTACTCGTTCCTGTTCGAGAACGCCGACACCCTGAAGCCGGTCGCGATCGGCGGCGTCAAGCCCAACGAGGACACCATCGCCTCGGGCGACTACGGGATCTCGCGCCCGCTGTTCTTCTACGTCAAGAACGCGCATCGCGGCGTGATCCAGGGCCTCGACGAGTTCATCGCCGAGTATGTCTCGGACGCGGCGATGGGCCCGGATGGCTACCTGTCCGAGCGCGGGCTGATCCCGCTCGACGACCAGCGCCGCAAGCAGGTCCAGGACGGCGCGCTTCAGGCCGCGAAGATGAGCGCCCCGGGCGCCTGACCGCAACTTACGCCATCGCGGCCGGCGCCCTGGCGCGCCGGCTGCACTCCACCCCCGCGGCCCCTCGGACAAAGCGGAACGCATGATGGTCGGCTACCTGTTCCTCGCGATCCTGCTCGCCGCCATCGCCGGGTATGTCGTGAACAGCCGGGCCGCGCAGGCGCGCGCGCTTGGCGCCGGGGCGCGGTTCCATTCCCTGCCGGGCTTTCACGGCGCCTATGCGCTGTTCCTGACCGGGTTGCCGGCCTTCCTGTTCGTGCTGGCCTGGCTGGCGTTCCAGGGCCCGATCATCGATGCGATCGTGATGGCCTCGCTGCCCGAGGACGGGGTCGCGGGCCTCGAGCCGGGCAAGCTCTCGCTGATCGTCGCGGAGGTGAAGTCGATCGCCGGCGGCGCCGTGTTCGGCACGCCCGAGCCGTGGAAATACGCCGCCGCCGAGTATTACGGCAGCCTCAGGGGCACCTTCGCCGCCGCGCTCTGGGCCTGCGCGCTGGTGATCTGCGGCATCGGGCTGTTCGTCGCCCGCAGCCGGGTGGCGCCCGATTTCCGGGCACGCCACCGGGTCGAGCACATCACCAGCGGCATCATGATCGCCTGCGCCGGCCTCGCGATCCTGGTGACCGGCGGGATCGTGGCGTCGCTGGTCTACGAATCGATCCGCTTCTTCGAGCAGGTGCCGATCGCGGAATTCCTGTTCGGCCTGAACTGGGAGCCGCAGATCGCGCTGCGCCCGGACCAGATCGCCGGCGCCGGCGCCTTCGGCTGGCTGCCGGTGTTCCTCGGCACCATCGTCATCACCGCGGTCGCGCTGCTGGTGTCGCTGCCGATCGGCCTGCTCTCGGCGATCTATCTCAACGAATTCGCCAGCGCGCGCATCCGCAGCCTGGGCAAGCCCATGCTCGAGATCCTCGCCGGGGTGCCGACGGTGGTCTACGGCTTCTTCGCGGTCCTGGTGGTTGCCCCCGCGATCCGCAATGCGGGGCAGACGATCGGCCTCGACGTCTCGCCCAACACCGCGCTCGCGGCCGGCGGCGTGATGGGGATCATGCTGATCCCGTTCATCTCGTCCTTCACCGACGATGCGCTGTCGGCGGTGCCGCGCAGCCTGCGCGACGGCTCGCTCGCGCTGGGCGCCACGCGCGGCGAGACGATGACCAAGGTGCTGTTCCCGGCCGCCATTCCCGGCATCGTCGGCGGCGTGCTGCTGGCCGTCAGCCGCGCCATCGGCGAAACCATGATCGTGGTGATGGCCGCGGGGCTGATCGCGACGATGACCATCAACCCGCTCGACTCGGTGACCACGGTGACGGTGCAGATCGTGACGCTGCTGATCGGCGACACCGAGTTCGACAACCCCAAGACGCTCGCGGCCTTCGCGCTGGGGATGATGCTGTTCCTGGTGACGCTGGCGCTCAACGTGATCGCGCTGCGCGTGGTGCGCAAATACCGCGAACTTTATGACTGAGGATCGCCCGATGGCCGAAACCACACTCACGCGCGCGGTGGACTGGAGCGACCCGGCCATCCGCCGCGGCATCAGCAATCGCCACCGCCGCGATTTCCGGCTCAAGGTGATCGGCGCCTCGGCGCTGGGCGTGGCGGTGCTGATGCTGCTGATCCTGGTGGGCTCGCTGCTCTACAACGGCGCGCTCGCCTTCCGGCAGACCCATGTGACGCTGGAGTTCGAGATCTCGGCGGCCCATGTCGATGCCGCCGACCCGGCGGCCGGCAACTACCGGGCGATCACGCAGGACGCGCTGTTGCGCCTGTTCCCCGAGGTCACCGCGCGCGCCGAGCGCCGGGCGCTGGGCGGGATCCTCAGCAACGGGGTGCAGTATGCGCTGCGCGACCGGGTCGTCGCCGATCCCGGGCTGATCGGCCAGACCATCGCGCTCGACGTGCTGGTCTCGGACCCCTTCGACCAGCTTGCCAAGGGCGCGATCGACCGCGCGACGCCCGAGGCGAACCGCAGGGTCACCGACGCCGAGATCGCCTGGTTCGACCGGCTCGACGCGCAGGGGCGGATCTCGAAGCCGCTCAACCTGGGCCTGCTGACCAATGCCGACAGCCGCTTCCCCGAACAGGCGGGGCTGCTGGGGGCGCTGTGGGGCTCGTTCTACGCACTGCTGGTCTGCTTCCTGCTGTCGTTCCCGATCGGCATCGCCGCCGCCATCTATCTCGAGGAATTCGCGCCGAAGAACCGGCTGACCGACATCATCGAGATCAACATCAACAACCTCGCCGCCGTCCCCTCGGTGGTGTTCGGCCTGCTCGCGCTGGCGGTATTCCTGGGCTGGTTCGGGATGCCGCGCTCGTCGCCGCTGGTGGGCGGCATGACGCTGGCGCTGATGACGCTGCCGACCATCATCATCGCCACCCGCGCGGCGGTGAAGGCGGTGCCGCCCTCGATCCGCGAGGCGGCACTGGGGGTCGGTGCCTCGAAGCACCAGGTGGTGCTCAGCCATGTGCTGCCGCTGGCCATGCCGGGGATCCTGACCGGCACCATCATCGGCATGGCGCAGGCGCTGGGCGAGACCGCGCCGCTGTTGCTGATCGGCATGAACGCCTTCATCACCCAGGCGCCCGACAGCATCATGTCGCCCGCCACCGCCCTTCCCACCCAGATCTTCATCTGGGCCGACAGCCCCGAGCGCGGGTTCGTGTCGCGCACCTCGGCCGCGATCTGCGTGCTGCTGGTGTTCCTGATCATGATGAACGCGCTGGCGGTGGTGCTGCGCAAACGCTTCGAGCGGCGCTGGTAACGAGGACCCCATGGATATGCAGAAACTGTCCGCCGCGACCAAGATCCAGGCCCGCAACGTCGATGTGTTCTACGGCGAGAATCAGGCGATCATCGATGTCTCGATCGACATCCTCGACCATGCGGTGACCGCCTTCATCGGCCCGTCGGGCTGCGGCAAGTCGACCTTCCTGCGCTGCCTGAACCGGATGAACGACACCATCGCCATCTGCCGGGTGACCGGCTCGATCACGCTGGACGGCGACGACATCTATGGCCGCGAGGTCGACCCCGTGCAGTTGCGCGCGCGCGTCGGCATGGTGTTCCAGAAGCCCAACCCGTTCCCCAAGTCGATCTACGACAACGTGGCCTACGGGCCGCGCATCCACGGGCTGGCCGCCACGAAGGCCGATCTCGACCAGATCGTCGAGGGCTCGCTCAGGCGGGCGGCGCTGTGGAACGAGGTCAAGGACCGGCTGGCCGAGCCCGGCACCGGCCTGTCGGGCGGCCAGCAGCAGCGCCTGTGCATCGCCCGCGCGGTCGCCACCGCGCCCGAGGTGCTGCTGATGGACGAGCCCTGCTCGGCGCTCGACCCGATCGCGACGGCGCAGGTCGAGGAGCTGATCGACGAACTGCGCGAGAGCTTCTCGGTGGTGATCGTCACCCATTCGATGCAGCAGGCCGCCCGCGTCAGCCAGAAGACCGCGTTCTTCCACCTCGGCTTGATGCTGGAATACGGCGACACCGCCAAGATCTTCACCAATCCCGACCACGAAAAGACCCAGGCCTACATCACCGGCCGGTTCGGCTGAGGCGGCAGCGCGGCGGAACCGCAGAAAGGCAGTCATTCATGACCAGGCACATCGTCACCTCGTTCGAAGAGGAATTGCAGGCGATCACCGCCCGGATCTCCGAGATGGGGGGGCTGGCCGAGGAACAGCTTGGCCAGTCGATCGAGGCCGTGCGCCTGCGCGACGGCGCGCTGGCGCGCCAGGTGATCGCCTCGGACGACCGGCTCGACGCGATGGACACGCAACTCGAGCACGACGCCATCCAGATGCTGGCGCTGCGCCAGCCGATGGCCAACGACCTGCGCCAGATCGTGGCGGCGCTGAAGGTGTCCTCGACGCTCGAGCGGATCGGTGACCTCGCCAAGAACATCGCCAAGCGCACCCAGGTGGTGATCGAGGGCCAGCCGCTGAAGGTCACCGGCTCGATCGTGCGGATGGGCAAGCAGACCCAGGCGCTGCTGTCCGAGGTGCTCGACGCCTACACCTCGCGCGATACGGCGATCGCGGTCTCGGTCTGGAAGCGCGATGTCGAGATCGACGAGATGTACAACTCGATCTTCCGCGAGCTGACCACCTACATGATGGAAGACCCGCGGGTGATCTCGCTCTGCTCGCAACTGCTGTTCGTCGCCAAGAACCTCGAACGGATCGGCGACCACGCCACCTTCATCGCCGAGATGACCTATTTCGTCGTCGAGGGCAAGCAACTGGGCGACGACCGGCCCAAGGGCGACCCGCTGGGCGAGCTGACCGGAGGATGACACAGCAGATGGATGGCATCGCGACGAAGGAAAGCCGGGGGATGACAGCGCGGATACTGGTGGTCGAGGACGAGGAGGCGCTGTCGGCGCTGCTCGACTACAACCTCGGCAAGGAAGGCTTCATCGTCCGGGTCGCCGGTGACGGCGAGGAGGCGCTGATCGCGATCGACGAGGAGAAGCCCGATCTCGTGCTGCTCGACTGGATGCTGCCGAAGCTCTCGGGCATCGAGATCTGCCGGCGCATCCGCGCGCGCAGCCAGACGCGCGACATCCCGGTGATCATGCTGACCGCCCGCGGCGAGGAGGAAGACCGCATCCGCGGGCTCGAGACCGGCGCCGACGACTACCTGACCAAGCCGTTCTCGGTGCCCGAACTGGTTGCCCGGGTGCGCGCGCTGCTGCGCCGGGCGCGGCCGACGCTGGCGACCGACATCGCCACCTTCGGCGACCTCGTGCTCGACCGCGAAACCCGCCGGGTGCGCCGGGGCGCGCGCGAGGTGCATCTGGGCCCGACCGAATTCCGCCTGCTCGACTGCCTGATGCAGCGCCCGGGCCGGGTGTTCTCGCGCGAGCAATTGCTCGATCTGGTCTGGGGGCGCGACGTCTATGTCGAGGCCCGCACCGTCGATGTGCATGTCGGGCGCCTGCGCAAGGCGCTGAACGCGCGCGACGAACGCGACCCCATCCGCACCGTGCGCGCGGCCGGCTACGCGCTGGACGAAACCTACAACGCCTGAGGTGGCACCACCGCAGTTCCACGCCCGCACCCCGGGACCGCCTCGACGCGAGGCGCCCTCTGCGGCATTCCCGGCGCCACCCTTGCCGCTGTCCCGGGCTTGACCCGGGACCTCCTCGGAGCAAGCCGCTTTCTGCGGCATTGCCGGCGTCCGGGCCGCCCGTCAGACCGTGCGCGCCACCACGAAATCGGCAATGTCGCTCAGCGCCGTGCGCAGCGGCCCGTCGGGGAAGTCCGACAGCGCGGTGATCGCGCGCGCCGCCTCGTCGCGCGCCGCCTGCCGGGTGGCCTCGAGCGCGCCGGTGTCGCGCAGACAGGCCATCGCCTGGTCCAGATCGCCCTCGCCCTGCCGGCCCTGCGCGATGGTCCGCGTCCAGAACGCGCGCGCCGCCGCGTCGCCGCGCTGCATGGCCAGGATCACCGGCATGGTGACCTTGCCCTCGCGGAAATCGTCGCCCGTGTTCTTGCCCAGCGCCTCGGCCGCGCCGCCATAGTCGAGCCAGTCGTCGGCCAACTGGAAGGCGATGCCGAGCGCGTCGCCATAGGTCCTCAGCGCCGCCACCTCGGCCTCCGGCCGGCCGGCGATCACCGCGCCCACCTCGGTCGCGGCGGCGAACAGGGCGGCGGTCTTGCCGCGGATCACCTGCGCGTAGCGGTCGAGCCCGGTGGCGAGGTCGCGCGCGGTGGTCAGTTGCAGCACCTCGCCCTCGGCGATCACGGCGGACGCCTCGGACAGGATGCCCAGCACCCTCAGCGAGCCGGTCTCGACCATCAACTGGAAGGCGCGGGCGAACAGGTAGTCGCCGACCAGCACGCTCGACTTGTTGTCCCACAGGATGTTGGCGGTGGCCCGGCCGCGGCGCCTGGCGCTTTCGTCCACCACGTCGTCATGCAGGAGCGTGGCGGTGTGGATGAACTCGACGGTGGCGGCCAGCTTGATGTGGTCGCTGCCCTGGTAGCCGCACAGCCGGGCCGCGGCCAGCGTCAGGATCGGGCGCAGGCGCTTGCCGCCGGCCTCGATCAGATGGGCCGAAATCTCGGGGATGCGCGGCGCGTGTTCGGAACTCATCCGCGCGCGGATCAGCGCGCTCACTTGGTCCAGATCGTCTGCGACCAGCGCCACCAGCCGCTCGAACGGGCCGGGCACGGAAGCAGGGTGCGTCGCGGGGCTCGGGGACATGCGCGGCGGACCTTTCGGCAGGCGTCAGGGGCGGCGGGATCGCGGGCGCCCGGGGGCGGTGTGCCGCGGCACTCGACGCCGGGGGGCGCTTCGCGTAACCCTGCCCGGCATGGAAGACCTCATCCGCACGACCGACCCGACGCTGATCCCCTTCGCGAGGGCGCTCCTCGCCGCCGAGGATATAGACTGCTTCGTGTTCGACCACAACATGAGCATCCTGGAAGGCGGCATCGGCATCTTTCCCCGCCGCCTGATGGTGCGCCGCGAGGATCTGCACCGCGCTCGCCTGATCCTGCGCGACAACGGGGTCGAGACCTACCAGCCGGGCGCCTGGGGATGACCGCGGCCGGGTTCGGCGCGCTGACCGAGGACCGCCTGCTGGGCGGGCGGGTGCGCCTGCTCCAGCCCGGCGCGGGGTATCGCGCGGCGACCGACCCGGTCCTGCTGGCGGCCGCCGTCCCGGCGCGGCCGGGCGAGCGCGTGCTCGAACTGGGCATCGGCGCCGGGGCCGCGACGCTCTGCCTCGCCGCCCGGGTGGCGGGGCTCGTGCATGCCGGGCTGGAAATCCAGCCCGACTATCTTGCGCTGGCCGCGCGCAACGCCGCGCTGAACGGGGTCGCGCTGGTGCTGTTCGAGGGCGACGTGGCGGCGCCCCCTGCCGCGC
>JAVVFE010000112.1:0-8666 GCA_032251175.1 Thermohalobaculum sp. | reverse complement strand
GCGAGCGTGCCACCCGCCGCCACCACGCCGGCGGCAAACCGCTTGTCGTAGCCGGCTGCCAGCATCTCGGGGATGGCGACGCGGGCGAACACCGCCGAGGTCGCGACCGAGGCGCCCGAGACGGCGGCAAACCCCGCGGTCGCGAACACGGTCGAGACCCCGAGCCCGCCGGGCATCCAGCCCGCCCAGCGCTTGGCGGCCTCGAACAGCGCCTTGGTGAAGCCCGCATAGTAGGCGAGGTAGCCGATCAGGATGAAGGTGGGGATCAGGCCCAGCACATGGCTCGACATCTTGGAATGCGGCACCTGCCCGGCGATTTGCAGCGCGGTCATGAAGCCGCGCTCGACCCCCTGGTTGCGGTCGAAGGCAAAGATCGCGAACAGCCCGATGAAGCCGATCAGCGCGGTGGCAAAGGCCACCCGCGCGCCGGAGAACACGAACAGGATGAGCACCCCCGCGAGCAGGATCGAAACCTCGGTCGCGTGGGTCATCGGGCAGCCTCCGGGCCGTTGCCATTGTCGTCGTCGAAGCCGGACACGGTCTCGGCCTCGTGCTGGGCCTGCTCGGCCGCGCTCTCGATCAGGGGGACGCCCACGGGGCGCGCGGTGCCGCTGATGATGGCGCCGCCATAGGCCCAGAGCTGGATCAGGCAGCGCAGGATCAGAAAGCCCAGCATCACCGGGATCACCAGCTTGATGGGCCAGATCGGCAAGCCGATGTCGATGGTCGAATCGCGGCTCCACAGCGGCGAGTCCCAGGCGAATGACCGCTCGAAATGCAGCCACGCGCCCCACATCAGCACCAGCGCGACGAACAGGATCAAGAGCACGCTGACGCATTCGAACACCCAGACCGCCCGGCCGCCCAGACGGCCGAGGATCAGGTCCATCCGGATATGTCCGCCGAGCCGCTGGCAGAAGGCGATGCCGAAGAAGGCGATCAGCGGCACCGCCTGCTCCATCCAGTCGACGAAGCCCGGCACCGGCATGTTGAACAGCTTGCGGCCGAAGATGTTGGCGACCGAGACCAGCATCACCCCGAGGATGACGAGCCCGGCGGCCAGGGCCATCGCGCGCTCGACCGCGAACAGTGCACGGTCCGCGCGGCTGACGGCCGAGCCGTCTTCCAGAACGGATTGGGTCGACATCGCGCCCCCTCCCCCAACGATTTATGACATTCCCTGGTCCGGACGGCCCTTGGTCCGGACGGCGCCGGGGGCGCCGCCCGGAGGGCTTGCTCAGCTGCCGCCGCGGGCCTGCTTGAGCGCGTCCTTGACCGTCTGGATCAGGTCGACGGCGGGGATGCCCTGTGCCGTCATGTCGGCGATCCACTTGTCGCGGATGCCGCCGGCCGCCTTCTGCTCGAATTCGGCAAGCTGTTCCTCGGTATAGACGACCTTCTGCACGCCCTTGTCGGCGAGCACCTTCTCCCACTTCTTGAAGACCTCGCCATAGGTGTCGAGGTAGTAGGCCATCGCCGCGTCGACCGATTCGTCGAGCGCCTTGCGCTCGTCGTCCGTCAACGCGTTGTAGGCATCGACATTGACGACGACCGGGCAATTCACCGTGCCGGGGTTGAGGTTCGTCGTCCACCACTTCGCGAGGTCGATGGTGCGGAAGGCGAGATGCGCGTGCTGCGCGAACGCGACCGCGTCGACCACACCCGATTCCATGGCGTTGTAAGCCTCGGACGAGGTGACCGAGGTCGGCGTCGCGCCCACGGTGCGGAACGCCTCGCCCAACCCGCCGGTCGCCCGGATGCGCATGCCGGTGAACTCGGCGATGGTCTCCGGCGGCTTGCCCATGCCGGCGACATTGTATTGCGGCATCGGCGACGTCATCAGCAGCTTGGCATTCCAGCGCCCCAGATCCTTGATCGTCGCAGGATGCGCGTAGACGGCATTCGAAACCGCGATTTCTTCCTCGAGCGTGTTCACGCCCAGGAAGGGCAGTTCCAGGACCGTCAGCGTCGGGTTCTTGTCCGGATGATACCCGGCACAGAACTGCGCCATCTCGAAGGCTCCGAACGAGATGCCGTCGAGGTTCTCCTTCTCGTTCGACAGGCCGCCGTAGGAGATGTTGAATGTGAACTCGCCATTCGTCTTCTCGGCGACCAGGTCACCCAGCTTGTGGATGTGTTCGGTGAAGGCGCGCCGCTTGCCCCAGACCGAGACGTTCCAGGTGGTCGCCATCGCCTCGCCTGCGCCGAAGGCGCCGATGACCGCGGCGAGGGCGGTCAGCTTGAGCTTTCCGATCGTCATGATATCCACTCCCTTGTCGTGTCGTTGATGCCTGCCGGGGCAGGTTCCCGTCGCGAATGCAGGCCAGACACTAGCAGGCAGCGGACTGGAATCCAGACCGCTTTTCGCCATTGCGCCAGATTCGTTCGCGCCCACCGCCTGCCCCGGCCCCGGGCAGCCGCCAGGGCCGGGCGGGCGCGCACCGGTGCGGGCGGCGATCCGGCGGGCAAGGCTGTCGCAAAACTGTCTGCGGGGCGCAGATTCCATGCAGGGCGCGCACCGGTCCGCATGGGAGGCTGATCCGTCCGGCCGTTGGGAGACGCAGCATGGTTCCCGAGTTCATCCACGACCTGAAGGCCGCCGACCTGCCCGACCCCGTGCGCATGGCCGCGCGCATCGCGCTGCTCGACACGCTGGGCGTGGCGGCGGCGGCGACGCGAACCGAAGTGTCGCGCATCGCGCGCGGCCACGCGGCGGCGCTGTTCGGCGCGGGCGGGGCTGGCGCTTCGCTGATGTTCGACGGGCGCCGGGTCAGCCCGGCAGGCGCCGCCCTGGCGGGAGCCGCGACCGTCGATTCGGTCGATGCCCATGACGGCTGGCGCCCCTCGAAGGGCCATGCCGGCTGCCACGTCATCCCCGCGGCGCTGGCCTGCTGCGAGGCCGAGGGCGTCGCGGGCGGGGACGAGCTGCTGGCCCAGGTGGTGATCGGCTACGAGATCGGCTGCCGGGTGGCGGCCGTGCAGCACGCCACCGTGCCGGAATACCATGCCTCGGGCTCGTGGGGCGCGGTGGGCGCGGCGGCGGTGGGGGCGCGGGCGCTGCGGCTGGGCCGGGCGCAGACGCGCGAGGCGCTGGGGATCGGCGAGTATCACGGCCCGCGCAGCCAGATGCTGCGGGTCACGACCCACCCGACCATGGTCAAGGACAGCTCGGGCTGGGGCGCGATGGTCGGGGTCTCGGCCGCCTATCTGGCGCGCGAGGGCTTTACCGGCGCGCCCGCGGTCACCGTCGAGGCGCCGGAAGCTGCGCCGTGGTGGGCCGATCTGGGATCGCGCTGGATCATGACCGAGCAATACATCAAGCCCTATCCCACCTGCCGCTGGTCGCACGCGCCGATCCGCGCGGTGCTGGACCTGGCGGCCGCGCATGGCATCACCCACCACGACGTCGCGCGGATCGAGATCGCGACCTTCGCCGAGGCGATGACGCTGGCCACCGCCCGCCCCCGCACGACCGACGAGGCACAGTATTCCCTGCCCTTCCCGGTCGCCGTGGCGCTGGTGCGCGGCGATGTCGGGCCGGCGGACATCGACGGCGCGGCGCTGACCGACCCCGAGATCCTGCGGCTGTCGACCGGCCTCGTGATGCGCGAGGACCCCGCGTGCTCGGCCGCGTTCCCCGGGAGGCGCCTCGCCCGCGCGGCGCTGGTGCTGACCGACGGGCGCCGGGTCGAGAGCGGGCCGACCGAGCCGCTGGGCGACCCCGAGCGGCCGCTGAGCGAGGCGCAGATCCGCGCGAAGTTCCACGCCTATGCCGCGCCGGTGACGGGTGCGGCCCGGGCCGGGGCGATCGAGCGCGCGCTTATGGCGGTCGAGGGCGAGAGCCTGGCGGATCTGGTCGCGCTGCTGGCGCCGCCGCCCGCGGTGCGCGCGGCCGCCGAGTAGCGGGCTTGCGCGCCGGCGGCGGCCTGCGCCATGCTGGCACCCTGCCGCAGCCGACCGGACGCAACCGCATGACCGATCTCGTCTTCCTGACCACCGAGGGCGCCGGCGCCCCGGCCCCCGAGCACGCCACCCCCGACCCCGAAAAGCTGATCGCCGGCAGCCACGCGACCACCACATGGAACGCAGCCGAAGGCGAGGACGGGCGGCTTTTCTGCGGCATCTGGGCGGCCGAGCCCGGCACGGTCGCGGTCGACTATACCGAATGGGAGTTCTGCCACATCATCGCGGGCCAGGCCGTGCTGACCAACGCGGCCGGGCGAAGCTGGACCGTGCGTGCGGGCGATGCCTTCGTCATCCCCCCGGGGTTCCGCGGGACGTGGCAGACGGTCGAGCCGGTGCGCAAGCATTATGTGATCCTGCTGCCGCGCGGCTGAGCGGCAGCAGGGGGCGGGCGGCTCAGACGACGCGGTTCGGCAGGTCGCGCCCGGCGAAATGGGCGTCGAGGTTGGCGATCACGGTCATGCCCATCGCCTCGCGCGTCTCGATCGTGGCGCTGCCCAGATGCGGCAGCAGGCAGACATTGTGCATCTTCGCGAGCGCCGCACTGACCTTCGGCTCGCGCTCGAACACGTCGAGGCCGGCGCCGCCCAGATGGCCCGAATTCAGCGCATCGACCAGCGCCGCCTCGTCGATGATGTCGCCGCGCGCCGAATTCACCAGGATCGCGCCCTTCTTCATCGCCGCCAGCCGGGTGGCGTTGATCAGGTGGATGTTCTCGCCCCCGCCCGGGCAGTGCAGCGAGACGAAGTCCGCGACCGCCAGAACCTCCTCGACGGTGGCGAGCTGTTCGGCCGGCACGCCCGCATCGGCCACCGGGAAGGCGTCGTAGAACACGATCCGCATGTCGAGCGCGTGGAAGCAGCGTTTGGCCATCGCCTTGCCGATGCGCCCCATGCCGATGATGCCAAGTGTCTTGCCCTGGGGGCTGACGCCCATCAGTTGGGTCGGGCGCCAGCCGCTCCACTCGCCCGCGCGCAGCATCTGCTCGCCCTCGTAGGTGCGGCGCGCGACGTTCAGCAGCAGCGTCAGCGCGATGTCGGCGGTCGCATCGGTCAGCACGCCGGGAGTGTTGGTGACGCTCAGCGCGGCCTTCTTCGCAGCCTCGATGTCGATGTTGTTGAAGCCCACGCCGAACTGGGCGATCAGCTTCGCGCGCCCGGGCGCGGCCAGCACGGCGGCGTCGACCTTGTCGGTGACGGTGGTGCAGACCGCGTCGTAGTCGTCGAAGGCGGCCTTGAGCTGATCCTGCGTCAGCGCCACGTCGGCGTCGTTCAGCGTCACGTCGAAGCGGTTCATCAGTTCCGCCTCGACCCGTGCGGGCCATTTGCGGGTGCAGATCACGCGCGGCTGTGCCATCGTCCTTGTCCTCCCTGTTTCAGTCGCGCGCCGCCCGGCGCCGTTCGTCGCTCGGCCTTATGCCATAATGTTTCTGGTATGCCATGGCGAAATGTGAGCTGGACGAGAACCCCGTCAAGACGCCGATCTCGAGCGTCGAGAGATTGGTGTGCACCAGCAGCTCGCGCGCCTTCTCGAGCCGGATACCGCGGTAGAACTGGGCGGGGCTGACGTTGAGATGCGCCTGGAACATCCGCTCCATGCGGCGCAGGTTCAGGCCCGAGAGGTCGGCGATCTCGTCCATCCGCATCGGCGTCTCGATGTTGCCCAGCATCAGGTTCACCGCCTTTTGCAACGCGCCCGGCAGGGTTTCCAGCCGGTCGAGCGCGCCGGGGCGCTGGTGGATCGCGGAATTGCGGATGCGATCGACCTGGAACTGGTTGCCGACCGAGCGCGCGAGGCCCGCGCCATGGTCCTGCTCGATCATCTGCAGCATCATGTCCATGCCGGTGATCCCGCCCGAGCCGGTCCAGCGGTTGCGGTCGATGACGAAGAGACCGGGGCCGCAGTCGATGTCGGGGAAGGCTTCCTCGAAGGCGGGCTGGTATTCCCAGTGCACCGTGCAGCGATAGCCGTCGAGCAGCCCCGCCCGCGCCAGCACGAAAGTGCCGGCCGACAGCGAGCCGAGCACCACCCCCGCCCGCACCGCCTTGACCAGCGTCGCGTTGATCCGCGCCCGGTTCGGCGGGTCGGTGTCGAGCCCGGCGCAGACGAAGATCGCGAACAGCCCGTCGAGCGCCCCGCCAAGCTGCGCAAGGCTCAGGTCGGGCGCGATGGTCAGCCCGTTCGAGGCGCGCACCGGCTCGCCGTCGTCGGTCACCAGCCTCCAGTCATAGGCGGGCTTGCCCAGCAGCCGGTTCGCGCCCCTCAGCGGCTCGATCGCCGAGACCAGCGAGAGGCTGGAGAAGTCGCGCACCACCAGGAAGGCGATGGTCTTTGGGCCGGGGGTCTTTGGGCCGGGTGTCTGGGGGCCAGGGGTCTGGGGGCCGGGCTGCATTCCTGTCTCCCGCAAGGCGCGCCCGAGTCGCGACTGTCCGATGGCCGCGATTGTCGCGTTTCTAGCGCAGCATGCGACACCGTTTGCGGCATTCTGGGTCGGAATTCGCCGGGCAGAACGGGATCGAGGACGCCATGACCACCACCACCATTCGCCGGGGCGGCCGTCGCCGGGGCCGGGCCGAGGGAGAGGTTCAGGCCCTGCCTCAATCCGCCTGGCGGCAGGTCACCAACCCCTATGCCCCCATGGCGCTGTTCTCGCGCGACGAGATCGAGGCGATCGACGATGTCTCGATGCGCATTCTCGAGGAACTGGGCATCGAGCTGATGAGCCCGCGCGCCTGCGACGTGCTGGAGCGCGCGGGCGCCTGCGTCGACCGCGCCACCATGACCGTGCGGATGGACCGCGCGCTGGTGGCCGAACTGGTGGCGAAGGCGCCGTCCGCCTTCACGCTGACCCCGCGCAACCCGGACCGCGCGGTGCGGCTGGGCGGCAATTCGGTGGTCACCACGCTGGTGGCGGGACCGCCGGCGGTGCATGACTGCGTGCGCGGGCGCCGCGCCTCGAACCTCGGGGACTATCAGAACTTCATCCGCCTGACGCAGAGCTTCAATTCCGTCCACATGATCGGCAACCAGGTGGCGGCACCGATCGAGATGGCGGCGAACACCCGGCATCTGGACTGCTATCTCGCGAACCTGACGCTGTCGGACCGCAGCTTCCATTGCACCTCGATCGGGCGGGGGCGGGCGCTGGACGGGATCGAGATGATGGCGATCTCGCGGGGGATGACGGCCGAGGCGATGATCGGCGATCCCGGCGTGACCACCATCATCTCGGTCAACTCGCCGCGGCGGTTCGACGACGCGATGGCGGACGGGCTGATGACCATGGCGCAATATGGCCAGTCGGTCTGCGTCACGCCCTTCACGCTGATGGGGGCGATGACGCCCGTGACGCTGCCGGCGGCGCTCGCCCAGCAGAACGCCGAGGCGCTGTTCGGCATCGCGCTGGTGCAGGCAGTGCGCCCCGGCTGCCCGGTGATGTATGGCGCCTTCACCTCGAACGTCGACATGAAGTCGGGCGCGCCCGCCTTCGGCACGCCCGAGAACGCCAAGGCCAACATCGCCAGCGGCCAGTTGGCCCGGCGCTACGGCCTGCCCTATCGCGCGACGCCCTCGAATGCCTCGAACGCCGCCGACGGGCAGGCGGTGTGGGAGACGATGATGTCGCTGTGGGGCTGCGTGCTGGGGGGCGCGAACATGCTCTACCACGCCGCCGGCTGGCTCGAGGGGGGCTTGTGCGCGAGCTACGAGAAGTTCGTGATGGATGTCGAGATGCTCGAGATGATGTTCGCCTTCTTTGATCCCACGCCGGTCAACGCGGACACGCTGGGGTTCGATGCCATTGCCCGGGTGGCGCCGGGCGGGCATTTCTTCGGCGACGCACACACCATGGCGCGCTACCAGACCGCCTTTCACGCGCCCTTGCTGTCGAACTGGCAGAACCACGAGGCATGGGTGGCCGCGGGCGCTGAGGATGCCACGCAGCGCGCGACACGGCTGTGGCAGCGCGCGCTGGAGGAGTATGAGGAGCCGGCGATGGACCCCGCGCGGCGCGAGGCGCTGGACGCCTATGTCGCCCGGCGCAAGGCGGAAATCGGCGCGGGCGACCCCTGATACCAGCCTGCATTGATCGGAACCGATCGTTGGGACTTCCGCTGCGCCCTGCCCCCGAGCCGGGGCCTCGCACCGGACCGCTGACGACACGAGGCGCGCCCCCGGTCAGGCCCGGGGCGCGCGCGCGCAGCACAGTCAGC
Organism: Thermohalobaculum sp.; assembly: GCA_032251175.1. GTDB lineage: Bacteria > Pseudomonadota > Alphaproteobacteria > Rhodobacterales > Rhodobacteraceae > Thermohalobaculum. The sequence continues at coordinate 492 of JAVVFE010000112.1, read as the reverse complement.
ACGGCATGCGTCGGCGCAAGGAAAACTGGTATGACGCCCGGCGCGGAACGGGATCAGCGCGGCCGATCCCTGACGCCCGGCGCGGGGTGGTTGCAACCGCCATCCGGCGGGGCCGCGGCCTCACGACCCCGGCCCGGCCGCGCGGCCCTATTCGGCCGCCTGCGCCATCGGCGCGGGGCCGCCCGCGCGGAACTGCGCGAGCAGCGACGCCTGTTCCTCGGCCGCGCGCGCGGCGGCGGCGGCCTTGACGTGGCCGAAGCCGCGCACCCTGAGCGGCAGGCGGGCGAGCGCGATGGCGGTCTCGGCGGTGGCGGGGGTGAGGCCCGCCATGATCTCGGCCATCAGCTTGGCATAGTCGCGGATCGCGCGGCGCTCGGCCCGGCGCTCGGTCGACCAGCCGAACGGGTCGAACGGCGTGCCGCGCAGCAGCTTGCCGCGGCGCAGGACCCTGAGCGCCTTCAGCATCCACGGCCCGAATTCGGACTTCACCGG
>JAVVFE010000111.1:0-8701 GCA_032251175.1 Thermohalobaculum sp. | reverse complement strand
CCGTGCGTCGGCCAGCCGCTCGGGATGCGGCATCATGCCCAGCACCCGGCGGTTTTCCGACAGCACGCCCGCGACATTGCCGACCGACCCGTTCGGGTTGGCCGCGGGCGTCGGGCGCCCCTCGGCGTCGACATAGCGGAACGCCACGCGGTCCTCGGCCGAAAGCCGGGCCATCAGCGCATCATCCGCGACAAAGGCGCCGTCGTGATGCGCCACCGGCACGCGGATCAGCCGCTGGTTGCCATAGGCCGAGGTGAACGGACTGTTCAGCGTCTCGACCGACAGCATCACGTCGCGGCAGACGAATTTCAGCGTCTGGTTGCGCATCAGGGCGCCCGGCAGCAGCCCCGCCTCGATCAGGATCTGGAAGCCGTTGCAGATGCCCAGCACGATGCCGCCACGGTTGGCGAAGTCGACCACCGCCCGCATGACCGGCGAGCGCGCGGCGATGGCGCCGCAGCGCAGGTAGTCGCCGAACGAGAACCCGCCCGGGATCGCCACCACGTCGAGCCCCGCGGGCAGCGAGGCATCCTTGTGCCAGACCATCGTGGCCGGGCGCCCGGCAGCGGCGCCCAGCGCCACCGCAAGATCGCGGTCGCAGTTCGAGCCCGGAAAGACGATGACGGCGGACTTCATGGGCATCCCCTCACATCGCGAAGATGACGTAGACGGCGGCGGCGAGCGGCGGGATCAGGAAGGCGGCGGCGATCTTGGCGATCAGCCAGTTCCGCGCGCGGGCGTTGCGGCGCGCGGTGTCCGTCATCCCACCAGCTCGACGCGATAGTTCTCGATCACGGTGTTTGCCAGCAGCTTCTCGGCCATCTGCGCCACTTCGGCCTCGGCGGCGGCGCGGTCGGTCGCGGCGATCTCGATCTCGATCACCTTGCCCTGACGCACGCTCTCGACCCCCGCGAAGCCGAGGGTTCCCAGCGCATGACGGATCGCTTCGCCCTGCGGGTCGAGCACGCCGGTCTTGAGGGTGACGAAGACGCGGGCTTTCATCGGGCGCACCTCTCGCGGGTCGGGCTGTTCGGCCCCTCCATACAAGCGCGGGCAGGGCGGGGCAAGGCCGCCTTCGCGGGCGCGACACTCAGGCCGGCTGCAGGCGCCGCAGCGGCGCGCGCCCGTGGCGGATCAGCGTGAGGATCAGCAGCCACAGCAGCAGCCCGTTCATCAGGTGCCACAGGAAATGCGTGCCCACCGGCCAGACGCCGCAGACCGGCCCGTCGAGCGTGCGGAAGGTGAGCGAGGCCGCGAACACCCCCGCGCCCAGCAACAGCCCCGCCCCCGCCGCATGGCCGCGCGCCTGCAACCAAAGCCCGATGCCGCCCAGCGCCATCAGCGCAGGCACATAGCTGACGCTGCGGCCCATCACCGGCAGCAGCACCTCGCGCAGGCCGGCCGCGACGGCAAACATCGCGACCAGAAAGCCCAGCATTACCAGCACCGCGCGTCCCCAGCCGAGGCCGACGTAAGCGCGCATCGCGATGGTGAAATAGGCGAGGATGAAGACCAGGATCGGCCCGGTATCGGCCATCGCCGCCCAGACGGTCGCGAAGGTGTGGAACAGGAACGAGCCGATGCCGACCACGATGGCGTTCGCCGTCAGGAACATCACCGGCCCGTCGAGCCGCCCCATCCGCCGCGCCATCGCGATCGCGGCAAGGCCCGCCACAATGAACGCAATGTTGGTCACCGCGTTCAGGGGCTCGGCCCAGAACGCCGCGCCCACCCGCTCGCAATACCCGTCGATCTGTCGCAACAGGGGGTGCATGGCCGCGCTCCGCCGTCGGTTTTCACATGCCGGATATGGGGCTGGCAGCCTGCGCGCCCAATCCCGGTGCGATACACGCTGTCGCACCCGGCGCGTGATCGCCCGCGACCCGGGCGCGCGCTCAGTCCGACGCGCCGCGCAGCAGGGCGAGCGCGCCGAGAAAGCAGAACAGCGCAACCCCCACGCCCGCGCTCGCCCCCTCGACGCGGGTCAGCGCCGTGCGCGAGGGCGTGCGGGGATGGTGCATGATCTCGATCCGGTCGCCCCGCACCAGCGGGTGGCGCGCGATGTTGACCGGCACGCGCGTGGTGAGGCGCTGCCCGTCCGGCGCGTCGAAGGCCACCTCGACCGACCACTTCCCCGAGGCCAGCGAGCGGCGCACGGGGATGTCGGTGACCCGCGCCTGCACCTTCGTCCAGCGCGCGCGGTCGGCCCACGCAAACACCGGTTGCAGCAGCGCCAAGAGCCCGAGCGCCAGCAATCCCAGCGCAACGGGCCCTTCGCCGAACTTCTCGATCAGGGCAGCCATCAGTGGACGAGCTTCGGGCCTTTCTTGCCGTTGCCGCCTTCGGGCAGGATCCCAAGGCGCCGGGCGACTTCGGTGTAGGCGTCCGCGAGCGAGCCCAGATCGCGGCGGAACACGTCCTTGTCGAGCTTCTGGCCGGTCTTGATGTCCCACAGCCGGCAGCTGTCGGGGCTGATCTCGTCGGCCACGATGATGCGCTGGAAGTCGTTGTCCCAGATCCGGCCGCACTCGATCTTGAAGTCCACCAGCCGGATGCCCACGCCGGTGAACAGGCCCGACAGGAAGTCGTTGACCCGCAGGGCCAGCGAGATGATGTCGTCGATGTCCTGCTGGCTCGCCCAGTTGAAGGCGATGATGTGCTCCTCGGTGACCATCGGGTCGCCGAGCTTGTCGTCCTTGTAGTAGAACTCGATGATCGGGCGGGGCAGCGGCGTGCCCTCCTCGATCCCCAGCCGCTTCGACAGCGAGCCAGCGGCGACGTTGCGCACCACCACCTCCAGCGGCACGATCTCGCAGGCGCGGATCAGTTGCTCGCGCATGTTGATGCGGCGGATGAAATGGTTCGGCACGCCGATCGAGGTCAGCGCCGTCATGATGTGTTCGGAGATGCGGTTGTTCAGCACCCCCTTGCCCTCGATGACGTCATGCTTCTGCGCGTTGAACGCGGTCGCGTCGTCCTTGAAATACTGGATCAGGGTCCCGGGCTCCGGCCCTTCATAGAGGATCTTGGCCTTGCCTTCGTAGACCATCCTGCGCCGCGCCATGGGCTTCTCCAAATTCCGCAAAGACAGAATGCGCCCCGAAGGATGCCCCCGGTGCGCGCCGGGCTTCTATATGCGCGCGGGAAGTCTTCCACAAGGGTGCCAGTGCCGCATTGCCTCGGGGTGCGGCAATTCCCTATATGCAACATGAACCGGGCATGCCCCGAATCCGTGGCGCAGGCAAACACGAGGCCAGAGATGACGACATTCGACGATCGCGAGCGGGCGTTCGAGAGCAAGTATGCCCATGACGCCGAAATGCAGTTCAAGGCCGAGGCCCGGCGCAACCGGCTGCTGGGCCTCTGGGCCGCCGACCGGCTGGGGCTGAAGGGCGACGAGGCCGCCGCCTATGCCAAGGCGGTGGTGATTGCCGATCTCAAGGAAGCCGGCGACGAGGACGTCTACCGCAAAGTCAAGGCCGATTTCGACGCCAAGGGGATTGCGATCACCGAGGCCGAGCTGCGCCAGCGCATGGCTGACCTGCGCGTCGAGGCGAAGCACCAGGTGATGTCGGAAACCCAGGACTGATCGGCCCGGGCCGCAGCGCCCGGCGGCCGGGCCCGCGCGCGGTGCCGCCCCTGCGCCGGTGCCGCGCGGCTCAATGGGCGAGCGGCAGGGGGCCGGCGCGCGGCCCCGGCGGGACGACATCGACCAGGATGGTGCCGGGATAGCGGAACTCGGTCAGCGTCGCCCGGTCGATCGCCCGCCCCATCTGCCCGCCCGCGAAGCGCGAACCGAACGTGCCGATGCCGTTGGTCGATGCCACCTCGACCGTCGCCGGGGGCAGGCCGGACATGCGGCAGGTGACCATCAGCGGGTGCGGGCTGGTCGGCACGGTCACGCTCATCGGCGTCATGGCGACCGCGGCGAGCGGCGCACCGTCGCGCGCCACCCCGCAGGCGGCGCCGGGGGGCGTGCTGATCAGCAGGATGGTCTGGTCGTTGCCGTCGACCAGCCCGCCGCATCCGCCCAGCAGCGCCAGCCCGATCATTCCGCCCCATGCCCGCATCGTCCCGACCCTTCTGACCGGCGCGGCGCCAGTGCCGCACCGCCAGACTGGCGCGGGATCGTCAAGATTCTCCGAACACCCGGGCGAAGATCGTGTCCACATGCCGGGTGTGATGGCCGAGGTCGAACTTCTCCTCGATCTCGGCCTCGCTCAGCGCCACGCGCACCTCCGGGTCGGCCTTGAGCTCGGCCATGAAATCGGCGCCCTGCTCCCAGACCTTCATGGCGTTGCGCTGCACCAGGCGATAGGCGTCCTCGCGGCTCACCCCCTTCTGCGTCAGCGCCAGCATCACGCGCTGCGAATGCACCAGGCCGCGGAACTGGTTGAGGTTGCGCGCCATGTTCTGCGGGTAGACCACCAGCCTGTCGATCACCCCCGTCAGCCGCGCCAGCGCGAAATCGAGCGTCACGGTGGCATCCGGCCCGATCATCCGCTCGACCGAGGAATGCGAGATGTCGCGCTCGTGCCACAGCGCCACGTTCTCCATCGCCGGCAGGGCATAGGCGCGCACCATGCGCGCGAGGCCGGTCAGGTTCTCGCTCAGCACCGGGTTGCGCTTGTGCGGCATGGCCGACGAGCCCTTCTGGCCCGGGCTGAAATACTCCTCCGCCTCCAGCACCTCGGTGCGCTGCAGGTGGCGGATCTCGATGGCGATGCGCTCGACCGACGAGGCGATGACGCCCAGCGTCGCGAAGAACATCGCGTGCCGGTCGCGTGGGATCACCTGGGTCGAGACCGGCTCGGGCGCCAGCCCCATGGCCTTGGCGACATGCGCCTCGACGCCCGGGTCGATGTTGGCAAACGTCCCCACCGCGCCCGAGATCGCGCAAGTCGCGACCTCGGCCCGCGCCGCCACCAGCCGGGCGCGGTTGCGCGCCATCTCGGCGTAGGCCTGCGCCATCTTCAGTCCGAAGGTGACGGGCTCGGCATGGATGCCGTGGCTGCGGCCGATGCAGACCGTGTCCTTGTGCTCGAAGGCCCGGCGCCTGAGCGCCGCCATCAGCGCGTCGAGGTCGGCGATCAGGATGTCGGCCGCGCGGGTGAGTTGCACGTTGAAACAGGTGTCGAGCACGTCGGACGACGTCATGCCCTGGTGGACGAAGCGCGCCTCGGGGCCCACGAACTCGGCCAGATGGGTGAGGAACGCGATCACGTCATGCTTGACCTCGCGCTCGATGGCGTCGATCCGCGCCACGTCGAACTCGACGTCGCGGGCCTTCCAGACCGCCGCGGCCGCCGATTTCGGGATGACGCCCAGCGCGGCCTGCGCGTCGCAGGCATGCGCCTCGATCTCGAACCAGATGCGGAAGCGGGTCGCGGGCTCCCAGATGGCGACCATCTCGGGGCGGGAATAGCGCGGGATCATCGGCGGCGGGTCCTCGGCGGCGTTGCGGGGAATGCGGGGCGTGGGGTAGCAGACAGGCATGACGGAGGCAACCGGACTGGTCAGCTTGAACTACTTCCGCGGACGCTGGCAGATGGTCCGGCTGATCGAGGACCGTCGGCACCGCGCCTTCGGCGAATTCTGGGGCGAGGCAGTCTTCGCCCCCGATGCCGCGTGCCCCGTCTCCGGTGCAGCAGCGGACCGCCCAGCGCCGGGCGCCCTGCCGCATGGCGCCCGGCTGCGCGCCGGCCTGGCACGCGGCGATGCTGTTGTGGGCTGGTCGGCGGACGGCGCCGCCACCGGGGCCGGTGGCCCGCCGATCGCGCCGCGTCGTCTGACCTGCACCGAAAGCGGAGTGCTGCGCTTCGACGGGCAGGATTTCGCCGCCGGGCGGGTGACGATCTGGCATTTCGAGCCGGGCGATGCGGTGCGGGTCATGCATGATGACGGCCGCGCCTTCCATGCGTTCAGTCCGGGCCGGCCGCAGACCGTGCACCTGTGCGGCGACGACCGCTACGAGGTCGCCTATGCCTTTGCGTCCGACGATTGGCACAGTCACTGGCGCGTCAGCGGCCCCGCGAAGGATTACGAGATGACCACCCGCTATGTCCGGATCGGTGCCGGCTGAGGGCCGGCGATGTCCGCCCCAGCCATCGCCCCCGCCGTCGCCCCCGCCGTCGCATCGTCGCGGCTCGCGCCCCGGCCACCCTGCACCGGGGCAAGGCGCGCGGGGTAGTGCACGTCGAGATAGGTCTGCGCGTCGGGGTGGAAGCGGTAGAGCCCCCGCCCCTCGGCCTTGGCGGCGTAAAGGGCGGCATCGGCATGGCTCAGCAGCCGCTCCGACTCGCATTCCAGCGGCGGCGCCAGGGCGATGCCGACCGAGGCGCCGATTTCGCAGTGCCCGGAGGCGACCGCAATCGGCGTGCCGACGGTTGCGATCAGCCGCTCGGCCAGGGCTTCGAGGCCGCGCGGATTGCGTGCTTCCTGCGCGATCACCACGAACTCGTCGCCACCGGTGCGGCCGAGAAAGTCCGACCGCCGGATCGCCGACTGCATCAGGCCGGCCACGGAGGCCAGCGCCACATCGCCGACCGCATGGCCGAACCGGTCGTTGATCTGCTTGAAGCCGTCGAGGTCGACCTGCAGCACCGCGACCAGATGCCCCGACCGGCTGGCCGTAGCCAGCGTGCGTCGCAGGTGCTCCTCGACATAGCGCCGGTTCGGCAGGCCGGTGAGGTGGTCATGCAGCGCCGAATGCGCCAGCCGCTCGCGCGTCTCCTCAAGCATGCGAGTGACGCGCGTCACCTCGCCCAGCATCGGGCGAAGGATGGCGAGGGCAACGATCACGAGCCCGCCGAGGCCGGCGAGAAGCCCGGCCAGGCGCACCCGTGCCGCGGCCGCGGCGGCGATGCCCGCCGCCCGGTCCGCCGCGGCCAGCAGCGTGTCGAATCGGGCAAGCAGGACGCCGGTGCGCGCGACCAGGGACTGCGCGCGGGCCCGATCGCCCGGCGCCGCCGCCAGTCCCCGAGCCGCAGCCGCGAAGGCCGCCAGGTCGCGATCCGGTGCGCCGCCGATCGCATCCAGCGCCCCGGCGGCGTCGGCAAGGCCGGGTCGGGCCACCGCATCGTCGGATGCGCGGGGGGCGAGCGCGTCCAGCGCGGCGCGGGCCACGGTGCCGCGCGCGGCTTCCCACCGCATCCGGTCGGCCAGCGCCGCCCGCTCGGCCGCCAGGAAATGCGAGGCGAGCCCGTGCGAGAGCACCAGCATGCCGCCCAGCAGCACGACGGACGCGGCGAACCCGCGGATCATTCGGCGCGACAGATGAGAGGCGTTCGTCATGAGGAAAACCCGGCCAGTGACGAGGCCGACCCTAGCGGCGATTCCTTGATGAAGCCGTAACACGCGCCCGACCGCGGGGAGGCCGGCCTTCACGGCATCCTGAAACCGCATCGCGGCCCTTATCCGACCAAATTGTCGACAGATATTCCGAAGATGCGTAGAGTGCATTTCGAGGGAACGGCTGGGGAGATGAAGATGTCAGGAGCCGCGGGGTGGTCGCGTGCCGTGTCGCGGGATGCGGACGCACCAGCGCCGGCGCGGGTCGGCGAGACCGCGCCGCCATCGTGCTGCCTGCATCATCGGGACACGGCCGGCCCGGTTCGCGCGAAACCCGTCTGGCTGGAGCCGTTCATGAAAGTCCCGACCATTGCTGCCGTCGCGCTGCTGACCCTCGCCTCGACCGCCGGCGCGCAGAGCGTGCCGGACTTCGCCGAGGACGTGAAACGCGTCGCCGCGGGCGAGCTTCAGACCTGGATCACCGACCCGGTGCTGGTCTATGCCCTGCGCGAGCAGAACGAGACGAACAAGGCCATCCGCCCGGGCAAGATCCAGTTCCTCGACGAGACCTGGATCGCCGAGAAGGGCCGCGGGCCGATGATCTTCGACCTGCTGGACCGCCAGGCCTCGGTCATCGTGCGCGACCGGCGCGAACTGTCGAAGGGCGTGATCACCGAGATCATCGTGATGGACAGGTTCGGGCTGAACGTCGCGATCAGCGATCCCACCTCAGACTACTATCAGGGCGACGAGGCGAAATATAAGGAGACCTACCTCAAGGGCCCCGGCGCCGTGCATGTCGGCGAGGTCGAATTCGACGACAGCACCCAGAAGTATCAGACGCAGGTCAGCATGACCGTGGTCGACCCAGAATCGGGCGAGCCGATCGGCGCGGTGACCTTCGGCATCGACCTCGACGTCCTCAAGGCCCAGCGGCCGACCCAGTGAACCCCGGCCAGTGACGCCGGGCCACGCCGGGCGGGCCGCCTCAGATCCCCAGCGCCGTGAACCGCGCGGTGACGAACGCCGCATCGGACAGCCGCGACCACGGCGCCACGCGGCTGCGGAACGCGGTGTGCGAGGCATGGATCCGGCGCGCCAGGTCGTCGGCCAGGGCGGTGTCGGCGACCACCTGCTCGGCGGCGGCGGCAATCTCGGTGAACACCGGCTCGGGGAAGCCGTGCAGTTCCACGCCGTGCTCGCGCACCAGCGTTTCGAGGCTGTCGCCGTCGCGGGCGGTGTATTCGGCCCGCATCGCATCGTTCGCGGCCGCGCAGCAGGCGCGGATCATCGCCTGGTCGGCCGGGCTGCGGCGGTCCCACCACGCCTTGTTCATGCCCAGCGCCAGGCCCGACCCCGGTTCCTGGAAGCCCGGATACATGTAGACCTTGAGGTGCCGGTGCAGCCCGAG